>JBFYUV010000339.1:0-5583 GCA_041299865.1 Chloroflexota bacterium | reverse complement strand
GGGCGCCACGATGGCCGACTCGCAGGATGCGGTCGCCGAGGTGGCACTCGCGGAGCACGGCGAGCAGATCGCGCACCAGGCGTTTACCGAGGCCGTTGATCGAGAGATGCGGCACGTCACCGAGGAGGGCCGCTGAGTCACGGCCCACCGGCGCCACTGAGGCGGCGCTTGCCATGGGTCTCGGCCATCGCTGGCCACCCCGCCGCGCCGGAGGATGAGGCTGCCGAGGGCAGCACCAGGAGATGCACCGATGCCACCGCTCTCGCTCCCCCTGCTCCAGTCCGGCAAGCCCAGCGTCTGGGAGGAGGCGATCTACGCGTTCCTCGTCGGGAAGCGTGGTCGGTCGGGCTCGACGCGGACCGTCGAGTCCCATGCCCGGATGCTCTGGCCGTTCTTCCGGACCAGGACCCCGGATCAGGTCCGTGCTGCGGACGTCCTCGGCTACGCGCTGGGATCGGCGCCCCGGGGCACCGCCGCGACCCCTGGTCCGCGTAGTCCGCGGACCGAGCCGCTGTTGCTGAACGCAGCGAAAGGTCCGTCGCCCTGGCCGCCCGCCAGGAGGGGAGGGGTTGGATGGCCTAGGCAGCGGGCGGTCATGGGCAAGAGTGATGGCTCGACCCGCCGATCTCCTGCCAGCCACGCTGCCAGCCACGGCGGTCTCATCCGGTCCCACCTGGTGGAGTCGGTGGACGAGAGCAGCGCGGCAAACGATCGTAGAGTGCCCCAGAACGACGCCATGCACGGCGGCCCGAGAGACTTGTAATCCTCGTGTCCTGGGTTCGAATCCCAGCCGGCTCACCATATTGTCTGGGTATCACCGCCGTATCGCTGGCATTTCTCGTGCTCGTGCGGTCTTTCGTCGAAGGCTGCCAGCCACGCTGCCAGCCACGGCGGAAGCACGCGGTGGCTGTGGTGATATCCGGTGGAGAACGTGGACTCTTTCCGACCGTCGGCGCTCGCGGCCGCCTGGCGGCTCGCCGCCGCTCGTCGCGCACTCGCCATCCGGACCGATCCCTTCGCTTGGCCGCATCGCGGCACACCGACGGAGGGTGATCCCTCAGCCGATCGGGCGGGTCGCGATGACGAGCGTGTCGAGCGCGGTGACGCTGCCCTCCTCGGATTCAACGGGACGTCCGACGATGCCCGCCGACCTGACCTCCAACCCGCCCAGGGCCGCGACGGTGGCATCGACCTCGTAGCAGTGATCGGGATCGGACGGACCTCCGTGTCCATGCTCCAAGTTGGAGCGATCATGGGCCACCACGAGGAGGGTGCCGCCCGGCCGGAGCCAGGTGGCGGCGTGCTCGAGGACGGTGCGCTGTTGCTCCGGCGGGAGCTGGAGGTAGGCGACGACGACGAGGTCTACCGGCTCGGGCGGCGCGTAGGTCAGGGCATCGGCGAGCATGGTCCGGACCCGATCGTCGACGCCGTGCTCCTGCGCCAGCCGGCGAGCCTTCTCGAGGCCGACCTGCGAGAAGTCGACCGCGATGACGTGCCAACCCCGGCGCGCCAGCCACACGGCGTTGCGCCCCTCACCTGCCGCCAGGTCGATGGCGGTCCCCGGGGTCAGGTCAGCGACGTGCGCCTCGACGAACCGGTTCGGGGCGACGTCCCAGAGGTAGTCCTGCCGGGAGTAGCGCTCGTCCCACCCGCTTGCGTCCATCGATCGCCTCCCCGGTCTCTCCTAGCGCTGCGGCGCTCCTTCGCGCACATTACCTGTGCGGCTGCGGTGGTCGCGGCCCGGCCTGGAGCTGAACGGCTCGACATTGGCAGGCGCACGGCCGGCATGCCCGCCAGCCGCTAGAGCCTACCGGTTACGACGTGGTCGAGCGCATAAGCCCGTTCCGTGGCCTCGACAGCGGTGAGCCGGTCCTCCAGGATCGGCTCGTAGAGCTCCTCTTCGGCGAGGTGCGCCTTGAGGATGGCGTACAGGCGCAGAAGGGACCTGCGCATGAGCAGGACGACGCCGCGGTCGACGTGCCCCTCCGGGTGCTCCACGAAGTGCCCGATGACCCCGCGAGACGCCGGATCTCGGCATGCTCCCCGCGCAGGGGCATGATGGCTTCAGGGCCGTCGAGCAGTCGCTCGAGGGTCGGGTAGACCGCCGCCTCCACGGCCTCCATGTGCGGGATGAGGAGCGTCGTGAGACCGCGGTGGATCTCCTCGATGGCGGGTCGAGCCTCGGTCAGTCGGCTCGTGTCAAGGCAGTCGCCGTCCGAGCAGTCGTCAATCGCGTTCAACTGGTCGACGATCGCCATCAGCCGATCGTGGTGCTCGTGAGATACCGCCGGCAGCGTCTAGTGCCGAACGGCCCGGTTAGGGAGAAGTGCCCCGATTCCACCGGGGATGTCGGCTACGAGTATGGCCAGGACCGCACGGCATCGAGGGACTTCGGACCACCACCCGAAGGCTGTTCGGCCCTCTCTGGGTCGCTGGCCTGGGATGCATGCTTCTGGCATACACATGCGATAAGCATCTAGAGGCGCGCCTACCATGTGGCGCTCCGGAAGGAGATCCCAACGGTGACCAGTCCCGACCTCACCCACAGCCACGAGGGCACCATCGTGAGGATCGCCATCGCCACGGATGACGGGCGGACCATCGGCCGGCACTTCGGACGAGCCCGGATGTACGCCGTGCTCACGGTCCAGGACGGCAGCGTGACGTCCCGCCAGCTCAGGGACAAGTCAGCCCCGCACTGGCTGACGCCGGACCCAGCACACGGCGCGCCCGCGAGCGACGAGCCCGGCACCAGTGAGCACGGGAGCGATCCGGTCGATGCCGCGAAGCACGCCGGCATGTTCGAGGCGATCAGGGACTGCGACCGCCTGATCGCCGGCGGCATGGGACGGGGCGCCTACGATCACGCGACGGCGGCCGGCATCCGTCCCATCGTCACCTCGCTGGAGGACATCGAGCAGGCCGCCATCGAATGCGCGGCAGGACGGCTCGTCGACGAGTCGGAGCGCCTGCACTGAGCGACCGGTGGGCCGCGATCAGGCCGGCCGCGGCGAGAACCGCATCATCAGGGTCTCGGGCATGCTGACGAGGAGCGGCAGCCGGACCCCGAGGTCGATGGCGACGAACACCAGGAACACGTACGCCGGTCCCAGGCTGTCCCAGATGAGCCCCGCCACGAGGACGAGGACCGCGCTGAGCAGCATCTTCACGACCCGCGAGATGCCGATCCAGCGTCCCATCTGGGCCGCCGGGACCAGCTCCCGTTCCATGGCGGCCGCGATCGGTCCGCCGATGTAGTAGAAGGACTGGAGCGCCCCCGCAGCGATGAGGGCCAGCGGACCCGGCGCCCAGATCAGCACCAGGCAGGACAGGCAGAAGAGCGGGATGGTCACGTAGAGGACCCGCTTCCGTCCGATCCGATCCGCCAACCTGCCCATCGGGACGGCCAGGACGATGGAGACCGCGGCGGTGCTCGTCGCCATCATGCCCAGCACGAGCGCGTCAGCACCCTTGACCTCGTGGGCGTACACCGCGGAGAAGGCCATCACCATGCCGAGTGGAAGCTGTCCGACGGCCGCGATGACCAGCCAGCGCTTCAGATACCGGCCTTCCCGCATGACCTCGTGAAGGTCCCGGAAGAAGGCACGACCGGGCCCGCGCACGCCCCACCGCCGCGCCGACAGCTGGGTCCACACCAGGATGAAGGTAGCGATCGTGATGCCAAGGGCTATCACGAACAGCGGACGGATGGCGTCCGGATCGACGCGCCCGGACGAGACGACGATGAAGGCGCCGAGCATGGGGCCGACGATCCCCAGCAACCCGGCCGCCACCGTCTCGCAGATGGTCATGCCGGTCGCCCGATCCGGGTTCGTGAGGCAGTTGCCGCAGATCGTCGCGCAGCTGTGGCCGCTGATGGAGTAGCCCAGCCAGTAGGCGATCATCGCCGCGATCGTGAGCGGCCAGCTCTGGGCCAGCGCGTACGTCCCGTACGAGACCGCGAGCAGGCCGATGCCCACGAGGTAGAAGGGCCGCGGGCCGTGCCGGTCGATGAGCCAGCCGGTGAGCGGTCCGGCCAGCCCGGCGGCCAGCATCCCCAGGCTGTTCACGAGCCCCAGCTGGGTCGCCGAGGCGCCGAGCGCCACGATGTAGATCGACAGGTACGGGAACACCATCTGGTAGGCGAGTCGGTCAAGCGAGGTACGTCCGACCGTCACCGCCCAGTCGCGTTGCTGACGGCGCAGGAATGTCCGCAGCGACCCGCCGCCTGCCCCCGTGTCCTCCACCCGGATGGAGGCAGGGGCGGTCACGACTCGATCAAGCGGCTCCACTGCTCTCGGACGACCTCTCTTTGCGCTTCTCTCGCCGGGGTTGGCGCTCCGGGACCGGCCCAGCCTCCATCGGCGCCGCGGACAGGACAAGGGCCGGTGGTCCCTCCTTCGACCACCTTCAGGCCGAGTCCGGAGATCATCCTCGGGATACCCCTTCCCGTCGATCCTGGCGACCGAGTGGCTGGGCCGTTCGCCTGGCCACGTGGCGGATCCCGCCGGAATGTCTCTTCGCGGGCGCGGCCTGACCCCCCGCTGAGCCGCTCGGCGATGTCCTCGAAGCCACGTCGTCAGAAGCGGTAGGTACCCACGACCGACAGGGCAGCGCCAAAGATGACAATGGCGACTCCGAGAATCGACCCTGTGACCGTCGTTCCGCCGCCCTCGAGCGCGAAGCGGTCCACGAGGAAGCCGATGGCGATGACGCCCAGGGCCGTGCGTTGCCAGGCCAGCAGCGTGCGCTCGTTGGCCAGGTGGTCGCGTATCGCGGCCTCGGGGTGTCGCGCCGGCCGGTCGCGCGTTCGGCGTGGTCTTGACCGCCCAATCTTGTCCATCCTGACATGTCTCGGTCCGCTTGGGCCGTCTCTGCTTCCGCCAGATCGAAGATGAGTCGGCCCTCCCGACTCGGCCTTGACGAGGACCCGGCCCGCGCTCCGCATGCCTCCGTCCCGGGTCCCTTCTTGTGACCGCCGGCCGCGCTGAAGCACGATTTCCACGAAGGTCGGGCCTTCGCTGCTTCGCGGCAGCATCGGGCCTTCACGCACCGTGGCCTGTCGCGTCGGTAGCGAACCTCCCTGCACCCAGCCAAGACGCCGCCTGCGCCGCGTTCAAGCAGTCGGTCCGCCGGTACAGCCCAGAGAGATGCTGGCGTGCGGTCGTCCCGCCGATGCCCAGCTCTTAGGCGGCGGCCGTGATCGAGCCAGCCGCGATGTAGGCGCGCAGGACCTCGAGATGACGCCGGGTCGGCTGCCGCTTCCCCCTCATCCGGCCTTCCGGTAGTCGTCGGGCCACACCCTCGGCGGTCCCGCACGTTCTTGAGCTCGCGCGGCACTCGTCGCGGGGCCGTCCTCGGGTGTCATCCGAGGTGGCACCCCGGCAACGATCGGCTGCATCGCACGTTCAGATCTAGCGTCGTCACCAGCTACCAAGGGCAACGGCCCCGATGGCCATTTGGTCGCGCGAGCCACAGAGCTGTCGGCTCGCGAGTATCGACGCGTGGCCGCCGCAGCCTGGTCAGCCGCGACTCCTGCACGCGGCTCTACATCTGGCTGAACCGCGGCCCCTCCCCGCCTTC
>JBFYUV010000333.1:0-7121 GCA_041299865.1 Chloroflexota bacterium | reverse complement strand
GGCCACGCGCATCGGCCTCATGGACGAAGGGCTGACCATCGTCGATGAGGGGCTGCGGGGCGTGGCCCTTGGTCACGAGGGACCGCTCCTGACGGCGCGAGGCGCCGTCCTCGGTCCAGCGCCCGTCCAGCAGCCGCGCCCGCCCATCTGGCTGGGTGCCATGAAGCCGGGCGGCCTGCGCCGCGCCGCTCGCTGGGAGGGCTGGATCGGGGTCGCCATGAGCGAGGACGGCAGCGGTATGAACCTGTCCGCGGAGGCCTTCGCCGACCTGGTGGCCATCGCCACGGCCGAGCGGCAGGCGCTGGGCAGGGCAGGGGAGCCCTTCGACGTTGCTGTCCTCGGCCTGAGTGAGGGAGCGCACGAGCGCGCCAGCGTGGCCTTCGGCGAGGCCGGCGCCACGTGGTGGCTGGAGTCACTCTCGCCGATGCGCGGGTCGGTGGACGACCTGGAGGCCATCGTGCGCAGCGGTCCTCCGCGCTAACCGCAGAAGGGGGAGCTCATGGCGCTGGAAGCCTTCACGCGCGTCCTGCCCATCCTGCTCCTGGTGGGCCTGGGCGTCCTCATCCGCCGCCAGGGCTTCCTGGCACCCACCACCATCGATGACCTGCGCCGCCTCATCGTCACCATCACGCTGCCGGCGACCCTCTTTCAGGCGTTCCTTCGGGTGGATCTGGAGCCCAAGTACGCCGTCATCGTCATCAGCATCTTTCTGGCGTGCGTGGCCGTCCTCGCCATCGCCCCCTGGCTCCGCCGCGGAGCTCGCATCCAGGCCACCTCCATGCCCAACCTCATGGCCGGCTTCGAGGCCGGCATGCTGGGCATCCCGCTCTTCACGGGGGTCTTCGGTGCCAGCGAGCTCTACCGCTTCGCCATCGTCGAGATCGGCCAGGAGCTCTTCGTCTTCTTCATCCTGGTCACCGTCGTGGTCATGCGGGCCAGCGGGCAGCGGCCGCCGTTGCGCGAGACGGTCGGGACCTTCTTCCGCCACCCGGTCATCCTCGCCATCCTGGCCGGCATCGGCGGCAGCATCATCGGGCTCGGCGACGCGCTCGACGCGCATCCCATCGGTGAGGCCCTGCTGAGCACGGTGAGCCTGCTGGCGGTCCTGACCACGCCCCTCATCGCCATCGTGCTGGGGTACTCCACCTCGCTGCGCGTCGGCGCGCTGCGCGATCCGGTACGCACGCTGGCGGTCCGCCTGCCCATCTGGATCGGCCTCGCCATCGTCTTCAACATCGTCGTCATCGACGGGCTGCTGGGCCTGGACCGGCTCTTCCAGGCTGCCGTCATGACGATGGCCATCCTGCCACCGCCCTTCGTCGTGCCGCTCTACATGGCCCGTGCCATCAAGCACGACGCCGAGCACGACCCGGAGCACACCTACACCGTGAACACCCTCTCACTGGCCACGCTGGTGACGCTGGCGGGCATCGTGGTGGTGGGTGTCGTCTACGCGGGCTGATCCCTGCGCTGCGGCCGTGAGGCCGGGCTCCGTGGCCGTGAGGCCGGGCTCAGTGACCGTGAGGCCGGGCTCAGTGACCGACGATCTCGGCGAAGCGCTGGTGATACTCCGGCGGCTCGAGCGCGCTGGAGAAGTAGTAGTCGACCGCCATGACGCTGCCGGCGTCGAGCTTGATGAGGGCCACGATGTGGTCCGGGCCGTGATCGCCAGCGGCATCCTCGATGACGCCCTGGCCGATCCAGGTCTGCCCCTCACCCTGAACGCGGCGCCACTCGATGCGCGGCGGCTCACCCTTGCGGCTGCGGTACATGCCCATGATCCGGGCGCGCCCGTTGAAGCGCTCGCCCATCTGCGGCCGACCCTCCACGGCTCCCGGGGCGAGCAGCGATTCGTACGTGTCCAGGTCCCACTCCGCGAACGCGCGCAGGAACTTGCGGGCGACGACGCCCTCTTTCATGTGCTGCGTACCTCCTACCGCTCCATCGTAGCCCCTCTGGGGCATCGCCACCACCGAGGCGCACTGATCCCTGAGGCGCATGACCCCCGGACCGCACGAGGGGGTCCACCGGCCCATCCGGGCGCCCACTCTCGGCCGATACCATCGACGGCACGATGAGCGAACCCACAGCCACCCAGACACCTGTCCCGTCCACGTCCCCGACGAGTCCGCGAGCCGCTCGCAACTCGCTGAAGACCTTCTTCAGGCCCCGCTCGGTGGCCCTCATCGGCGCCACCGAGAAGACCGGCAGCGTCGGCCGCACCATCCTCACCAACCTGATCGCCAGCCCCTTCGGCGGGACCGTCTACCCCGTCAACCCCAACCGCCCCAGCATCCTCGGCGTGCAGTGCCACCCCAACGTGGCCTCCATCCCGGAACCGGTGGACCTGGCGGTCATCGTGACGCCGGCGCCCTCGATCCCGGGCATCATCGGCGAGTGCGGAGACGCCGGCATCCCCACGGCGGTCGTCATCTCGGCCGGTTTCAAGGAGGTCGGCCCGGAGGGCCTGGCCTACGAACTGGCGGTCGTGGAGCAGGCGCGTCGCACCGGCATGCGCGTCATCGGACCCAATTGCCTGGGCGTCATGAGCCCGATCTCCGGCCTGAACGCCACCTTCGCCGCCGGCATGGCCAAGAAGGGTCGTGTGTCGTTCATCGGCCAGAGCGGCGCGCTCATCACGGCCATCCTGGACTGGAGCCTGCGCGAGCAGGTCGGCTTCAGTTCCATCGTCTCGCTGGGGTCCATGGCGGATGTGGGCTGGGGCGACCTCATCGACTACCTGGGCGACGACCCGGACACGGACGCCATCGTCATCTACATGGAGACCGTGGGCGACGCACGGGCCTTCCTGTCGGCCGTGCGCGAGGTCGCCCTGGCCAAGCCCATCATCGTCATGAAGCCAGGCCGCTCGGAGGAGGCGTCGCGCGCCGCTGCCTCCCACACGGGGTCCATGACCGGCTCGGACGAGGTGCTGGATGCCGCCTTCCGGCGCACCGGCGTGCTGCGCGCCGACCGCATCTCCGACCTCTTCTACTTCGCCGAGGTGCTGGGCAAGCAGCCCTTGCCCAAGGGTCCTCGCCTGACCGTGCTGACCAACGCCGGCGGTCCCGGCGTGCTGGCCACGGACGCCCTCATCCGCGGTGGCGGCAAGCTGGCGCCCATCTCGGAGGCCACGATCGAGGCGCTGAACCCCGTCCTGCCGGCCAGCTGGAGCCACGCCAACCCCATCGACATCATCGGGGACGCCCCGCCGGACCGCTATGCGGCGGCCTTGGACATCATGGCCAAGGACCCCGACAGCGACGGCCTGCTGGTCATCCTCACGCCGCAGGCGATGACCGATCCGACCAAGACCGCGCAGCAGCTCATCCCTTACCTCTCCGGCACGGACAAGCCCATCATGGCCAGCTGGATGGGCGGCAACGACGTGGCCACCGGCGAGCGCATCCTGAGCGAGGCCGGCGTGGCCACATTCCCGTACCCGGACAGCGCGGCGCACATGTTCACGGAGCTCGTGCACTACAGCGAGAACCTCAAGTCGCTGTACGAGACTCCCGGCCTGACGCCGGACTGGGTGCGCCGCCCCCAGCGCGAGCGGGCCCGCCAGCTCATCGACCAGGCCCGTGCCCAGGGCCGCACGACCCTCTCGGAGCCGGAGTCCAAGGAGCTCCTGGACGCCTACGGCATCCCGGTGGCGGAGACGCGCACCGCGGCAACGGTGGAAGAGGCCGTCACGGCCGCCGATGGCATCGGCTATCCCGTCGTGGTCAAGCTCGTCTCGCACACCATCACGCACAAGTCGGACGTGGGCGGCGTGCGCCTCAACCTGCCTGACGAGGCCGCCGTGCGCGACGCCTACGCGGGCATCGAGGAGGCCGTCGCTGCCAAGCATGGCCCGGGGCACTTCGAGGGTGTCTCCGTGCAGCCCATGATCGACCGTGACGGCTACGAGCTCATCATCGGCAGCAGCGTGGACGCCCAGTTCGGTCCCGTCCTGCTCTTCGGCCTGGGCGGGGAGCTGGTGGAGGTCTTCAAGGACCGTTCGCTGGGCCTGCCGCCGCTCACCGCGACGCTGGCCCGTCGCATGATGGAGCGCACCAAGGTCTACACGGCCCTCAAGGGCGTGCGCGGCCGTCGCAGCATCGACATGGCTGCCCTCGAGCAGCTCATGGTCCGCTTCAGCGAGCTGGTCGTGGAGCAGCCGGCCATCGCCGAGCTGGACATCAACCCGCTGCTTGCCTCACCCGACCGGCTGCTGGCGCTCGACGCCCGCGTCATCCTGCACCCGGGTGACGTCGCTGCCGCCGATCTGCCGCGCCCGGCCATCCGGCCCTACCCGCGCAAGTACTCCAAGCCCTGGAAGGCACCCAACGGCCTGGACTTCGTCATCCGGCCCATCCGCCCTGAGGATGAGGCGCTCGTGGTCGATTTCCACGGCCGTCTCTCCGACGAGACCGTCTATCAGCGCTTCTTCTCCAAGCTCGGCTACGAGCAGCGGGTGGCCCACGAGCGCCTGGTCCGGGTCTGCTTCACGGACTACGACCGGGAGATCGCGCTCGTGGCCGAGCAGCTCGAACAGGAGACCGGCAAGAGCCGCATCGCCGGAGTGGCCCGCATGGTGCGGCGCCACAACACCGCGGATGCGGAGGTCTCGCTCGTCGTCTGCGACGAGTGCCAGGGCCAGGGCCTGGGGACGGAGCTCGTGCGCCGGCTCGTCGAGGTCGGCCGCGAGGAGGGCATCGAGCGCCTCGTGGCGGACGTGCTCAGCACCAACGGCGGCATGATCCGCATCTGCCAGGAGCTGGGCTTCACCATCACGGCCGAGGACGACGGCAAGACCGTCCAGGCAGAGCTTCAGCTACAGGGATAGCCGCCAGGCACGCGGACAGGGCCGGCGGCGCCGTCCGGGTCGGACAGGGGGACAGGGGGACAGGGCCGGCGATGCCGGCCCTGTCGTGCATCCAGGCCTACTCGACGGGCTTGGAGCGATAGCGGGTCACGAGCTCGCGGGCGGCCACCTGGTTGCGCACGGGCGGCAGACCCCTGGCCATGAGGTCCAGGTCGTCGAGGACCATCTCGCCGATCTCGTGGAACGCGGTGGGGATGCCGCCGGCGCGATGCGCCGATAGGACCATGCCTTCCTGCGTGCGAGCGGGGTGGTCGGCCGGTGCAGGCTCCTCCGGCCAGACGTCGGTGGCGCACAGGAAGCGACCCTCGGCCACGTAGCGGACCAGAGCATCGAAGTCCACGACGGCGGCCCGGCTGGAGAGCACGACCCGTGCGCCGGCCGGGATGAGGGTCATGTTCTCGGCGTTCAGCATGTGCGTCGATTCCGATGTCACCGTGGCCAGGATGAAGAGGAAGGTGCTCGTCGCGAGGACCTCTTCCAGGGAGGCCGGCAGCATGCCCGCGTCGCGGATGACCGCGTCCGGAAGCCAGGGGTCATAGCAGCGGATGGTGGCTGGCCGGAAGGGCTCCAGGAGCGGCAGAAGCTTGCGGCCGATGTTGCCGTAGCCGAGGATGCCCATCTCCGCGCCGCGCAGCAGGATGGCGTCCTGGTTGCCGGCGAAGACGTACTTCTCGCGGCCCTCGCGGAAGGCGCGGTCCTCGCGGCTGATGCCGCGGGCCAGGTCGATGGCCAGACCCAGGGCGTGCTCGGCCACGGCCTGGGCGTAGACGGGCATGCAGGCCACCACGTTCACGCCGCGCGAGAAGGCCACCTCGTAGTCCACGTTCTGGAAGAAGTTGCCCTCGACGTTGAGGATGCCGCGCAGCTTCGGGGCGCGCAGGAGTCGCTCCGCCGGCAGGTCAGGCTGGCCGATGATGGCGATGACCTCCGGCAGGCAGGCATCGATGGCCCCCTCCGACGGATCGGCCTGGCCGTCGACGACGGAGTAGCGCTCGATGAGGCGCCGCAGGGCGTCGTCGCTGAAGATGCGCTCGATGATCTGCGGCGCGGGGCGCAGCAGCACGACGGGCTTGTCGTTGATGGCCTGATCCGACATCGTGACCCCCAAGAGCGGCAGTTGGAACGGAACGTGGTCGCGGACCATGTTCGTGGTTGTCCCGAGCGTAGCGCACGGCCAGGCCCGGTAATGGGCCAGCCTCGCTAGAATCCTCGCCCATGCGACACGTCTGCCCGCCGGTCCACGAGCCTGTGGGCTCCGCCCATGAGCGCTGAGGCCCGCGAACCCGGGCGAGAGTCGGAGCGTCGCGGCCGGCAGGCGCCGGCCATCCCGGACGGTGCGGCCATCGGTCCCCCTGACTTCATCGGCGTGGGCGTCCACAAGGCCGGCACCACGTGGTGGTGGGCGCTGCTGGCGGGCCACCCGGAGATCGACGCCGTGGCTCGCCGCAAGGAGCTGCACCTGCTCGACCGCATGCGCGAAGGGCCCATCAGCGCGGAGCAGAGGGACTGGTACTACCGCCAGTTCCCGCGCTTCCCGGGCCACCTCGCGGGCGAGTGGACGCCGCGCTACATGGCCATGCCGCCCATCGCCGGCATCATCGCGGAGGTCGCGCCCCAGGCGAAGCTGCTGACCATCGTGCGCGAGCCCGTGGAGCGCTACCGCTCCGGGCTCAAGCAGTGGCAGGAGCAGGCCCGCCGCCGCTCGCTGCGCCGCAACGACCGGGTCGGCAAGCGCGAGGCCCTCATGCGCGGCTTCTACGGCCGCCAGGTGCAGCGCCTCCTCGAGGTTGTTGCGCAGGATCGACTGCTGGTACTGCAATACGAGCGCTGTGTGTGTGCCCCGGCCGAGGAGTTCGCGCGCACGCTGCGCTTCCTGGGTGTCACGGACTGGCAGCCCGACGAGCGCATGCTGACGATGCGCTACAACCAGACCCTCGGCGACAAGGGGACCCTGTCAGCCAAGGACGAGGCTGAGCTCGTGGCGGAGTACGAGCCTGAGGTGGCGCTGCTCAAGGGATTGGTCCCGGACATGGACCTGGCGCTCTGGCCGCGCTTCGCGCACCTGGAGCGAGGCTAGCCATCGACTCGCGGACCTCGCAGCGAGCCTGGAGATTCGGCCGTTGAACCGACTGCAGGATCCCATGTCCGAACAGGATCCCATGTCCGAAGCGGGCCAGGAGACACCGCCTGGTGACAGCCCTGATGAGGCTGAGATTGTCCCAGGGCACGGCCGACGCCGCTGGCTCAGTCC
>JBFYUV010000332.1:0-2833 GCA_041299865.1 Chloroflexota bacterium | reverse complement strand
CGACGGCATGGCCGGCGGCGTCGTCGCGGCGCTGGATGCCCAGGGCATGGCTGGCACCATCCCCGTGTCCGGGCAGGACGGCGACAAGGCCGCTCTGAACCGCGTCGCCCTCGGCACGCAGACCGTCTCCGTCTGGAAGGACTCCCGCAACCTGGGCAAGGCAGCCGGTGAGGCGGCCGTGGCCCTGGCGAGCGGCACCGCCCTCGCGGACATCCCGGGCGTCGTGCAGTTCACGAGCCCCGGCGGCAACGACATGACCTCCATCTTCCTGGTGCCCACGCCGGTCACCCAGGAGAACCTGCAGGCCGTGATCGACGGCAACGTCATCACCCAGGAAGCGCTCTGCCAGGGCGTCGAGGCCGGCGCTGTGGCAGCTTGCCCGTAAGCGACTCGATCGCTTCAGCGACGTGAACCTGCGCCCCGTGCCATGGCCCAGAGCCGTGGCACGGGGCGCTGACCTATCCGGCTTCAGCCAGGGGTCTGAGCGATGACCGAACCCGCAGTCGCGGCACCCAGTTCCTCGGCCACCAATCGAGGTGGTGCGATCGGGTTGCTGCGAACCCTGGAGATCGACACCCGACTGCTGGGCATGATCATCGCCCTCGCGGTCATCTGGATCGGCTTTGACGTGGCCTCGGGCGGTCTGTTCCTGAGTTCGCGCAACCTCTGGAACCTGTCCGTCCAGACATCTGCCGTGGCCGTCATGGCCACGGGCATGGTGCTCATCATCGTCTCGCGAAACATCGACCTCTCGGTCGGGTCAGTAGCCGGCGTGGTGGGCATGTCCATCGCGCTCTTCCAAGTGCGCCTCATCCCGGACGCGCTCGGCCTCGGCCTCGAGCAGCCCTACACCTGGATCCTCACCGTGATCGTCGGGCTGCTGCTGGGTGGGGCCATCGGGGCGCTGCAGGGAGGGCTGGTGGCCTATGTCGGCATCCCCTCCTTCATCGTCACGCTGGGCGGCCTGCTGGTGTGGCGCAGCGTGACGTTCCAGCTGGCTGCCGGGCAGACCATCGCGCCGCTGGACACGACCTTCCAGCTCCTCGGTGGTGGGCCCCAGGGTTCGGTCGGCGAGATGGCCAGCTGGATCATCGGCATCGTCGCCTGCATCGGCATCGTCTACGCCATGATCACGGGCCGCCGGCGACGGCAGAACTACGGCTTCCCGGTGCGCCCCATGTGGGCGGCCATCGGGCTCATGGTCGTGGGCTGCGGGGCCATCCTGGGTGCCGTGGCCATCGCCAACAGCTATCCCTGGCCGGAACGGCTCGCCGCACAGTACGCGGCCGCGCGCGACATCCCCATCCCTGAGGGTGGGCTGATCATCCCGACCGGGATCGCCAACCCGGCGCTCATCATGGTCGGGGTGGCCATCCTCATGACCGTCCTCGCCAACCGTCGGCGCTTCGGGCGATACGTCTACGCCATCGGCGGCAACCCTGAGGCGGCCGAGCTGTCAGGCATCAACACGCGCCGCACCATCATGTGGACCTTCGTCATCATGGGTGTGCTGGCGGCCGTGAGCGCCATCATCCTTACGGCGCGCCAGAACTCCGCCACCAACGGCTTGGGCACTGGCGCGGAGCTCCAGGTCATCGCGGCGGCCGTCATCGGAGGCACGTCGTTCGCGGGCGGCATCGGAACCATCGCGGGCGCCGTGCTGGGCGCCCTGGTCATGCAATCCCTGGTGTCCGGCATGCAGCTGCTGCGCTATTCGAACGCCGAGGTCGACATCGTGGTCGGCATCGTGCTGGTCATCGCGGTCGGCATCGACACCATCGTGCGGAGGCGGTCCCATGGCTGAGGCACCCCAGGCGAACGGGCCGGCGATGGCCGAAGTTGCGACGCCCGCGCCGGACCGGTCGGCCGTGCCCCTGGTCGAGATGCGCGACATCCGCGTCTCGTTCGGTGGCGTGCATGCCGTGGACCACGTCACCGTGGACCTCTACGCGGGCGAGGTCGTCGGCCTCGTCGGCGGCAATGGCGCGGGCAAGTCCACGCTCATGAAGGCACTCTCGGGAGCGCATCCCCAGGACAGCGGTGAGATCTACGTTAACGGCGAGTTGGCCCACATCGGCAACCCTCGGGATGCCAAGACCTACGGCATCGAGACCATCTACCAGACCCTGGCCCTGGCGGACAACGTGGATGCCGCCGCCAACATCTTCCTGGGCCGGGAGCTCGTCACGCGCTTCGGCTCCCTGAACGACGCAGCCATGGAGTCGGCGACTCGAGAGGTGATGGGCCGGCTCAATCCACGCTTCAAGAACCTCAAGTCCGCGGTGAAATCACTGTCCGGCGGGCAGCGTCAGTCGGTGGCCATCGCTCGCGCCGTCCACTTCAACGCCAAGATCCTCATCATGGACGAGCCGACTGCGGCGCTCGGCCCCGCGGAGACAGCGCAGGTCCGTGAACTCGTCCTCCAGCTCAAGAGTGAGGGCATCGGCATCTTCCTCATCAGCCACGACATCCACGACGTCTTCGACCTGTCGGACCGCATCAGCGTCATGCTCCAGGGCAAGCTCGTGGGCACCGTCGACAAGGACGACGTCACCAAGGACGACGTGCTGGGCATGATCATCCTGGGCAAGACCCCGGAGAGCCTGGCCGAACGGGAACGCGCCGCGCTGCATTGACCGCTCGGGGTTGACGGACCGCGCGCAGGCGCGCGCGTCGACGCTACGGAGCCCGCGTTCCTCAGCGCTCGCGGCGGGAGGCGATCCAGGCGCCCACCAGGACCAGCGCCACACCCACCAGCGCCAGGGGCGCCACGCTTTCGCCCAGCACGACCACCCCCAACACGACCGCCACGAGGGGCAGGAAGTAGATGGCG
>JBFYUV010000331.1:0-3327 GCA_041299865.1 Chloroflexota bacterium | reverse complement strand
AGCGACCGCGCCCCCCCCGCGCTGGCCGCCCAGAGCGCCTCGTCGACGGAGAAGCCGATGGCTACCGCGAGGCCGACGGCCAGGGGCATGGAGGGCGTGCCGAACGTGCCGGCGTTGGCGTCGCTGCCGATGGCCACGCAGGCGCCCGCCTCGAGGAGGGCCCGCACCGGTGGCCTGCCGCTCCGCAGCAGGAGCGCCGGTCCCGGCAGGATGGTGGCCACGGTGCTGCTGCCGGCCAGGGCCCGGGCGTCGTCCTCGTCGGCGTGCTCGAGGTGATCGACCGAGAGGGCACCCATGGCCACGCCCAGGCGCGTGCCGCCCGAGTGCTCGAGCTGGTCGGCGTGGAGGCGCAGCCCCAGGCCGTGCTGCCGGCCCGCGTCCAGGATGCTGCGGGTCAGCTCGAGGTCGAAGATGCCGGGTTCGCAGAAGGCGTCGATGAAGTCGGCCTCCGCGGCGACGCCAGGCAGCGCCGCCACGACCGCCTCGGCCTGCTCGCGGGGCGTGGACCCTTCGGGCACGGCATGGGCGCCCAGGAAGGTCCGCAGCACCCGCAGGCGGAGCGGCGCGGCGGCCTCTCCGATGAGCCGCAGGAGCCGCAGCTCGGCCGCCGCCGTGAGCCCGTAGCCGGACTTGACCTCCAGGGTGGTCGTGCCCGAGGCAGCCGCCGCCTCCAGCCGTGCCCGGGTCGCCGTCACGAGGTCCTCGTCGCTCGCTGCAGCGGTGGCCCGGACGGTGCGCAGGATGCCGCCGCCGGTGTAGCGCTCGCCGCGGCTGCGGGCGGCCGCCTCGTCGCTGCGATCACCGGCGAAGATGAGGTGCGTGTGGGGGTCCACGAGACCGGGAGTCAGAAGCGCCCCGGCGACATCGCTGACAGCATCCGGGTCGCCGGGTCGCAGGCCGCCGGCGCGCACCTCCGCGACGCGCCCATCCGCGAGGATGACGACCCAGGGTCCCTCGATGACGTCCGTGCCGCCCACCAGGCGGCCGGTCATGGGCAGGAGCCGTCCGTGACCCACGATGGCCGAGCGACACGGCGCGGCCGGGCCGGTCACGGGGCGTCGAGGCGCAGCCAGGACGTCTCGGGAGCATCCGGCGGCACGGCCAGGTCCACCAGCAGGCCCTCCCCGACGATACGCCAGGCGGCCGACAGGTCCGGCCCCGGCTCACGATCGTGCTCGAGACGAGCGATGGCGGTGCGGACGCGCGCATGTGCCTCCTCCACGCCGCGGCCCGGCCGGGTGCCTGGCTGGGCGTCGAGGCGGAGGTCCAGCGCCTGGGCGGCACAGATGAGCTCGATGCCGAGGATGCGCTCGGAGTGCTCGAGGACGCGGCGCAGGTGGAGGGCCGCGATGGAGCCCATCGAGACGTGGTCCTCCTGGTTGGCCGAGGTGGGGATGGAATCGGCCGAGGCGGGATGTGACAGCACCTTCGATTCCGAGGCCAGGGCGGCCGCCGTGTACTGCAGGATCATGAGCCCGGAATCCAGTCCGGAGGCTGCCCCCAGGAAGGCCGGCAGGCCGTCGTTGAGTCGCGGGTCGAGCAGCAGCGCGACGCGCCGCTCGCTGATGGCGCCCAGCTCGGCGATGGCCAGCTTGGCCAGGTCGAGGGCCAGGGCCACCGGCTCGCCGTGGAAATTGCCGCCACTGATGACGAGGCCGTGCCCGGTGGCCAGGGCGTCCTCCGGCACGCGGCCGCCCTCCGGGAAGACGAGGGGGTTGTCCGTGGCGGAGTTCATCTCGATGTCCAGCACGCCGTGGAGGTAGGCCAGGGCGTCCCGCGCCGCGCCGTGGACCTGCGGCACGCAGCGCAGCGAGTAGGGATCCTGGATCCGGTGGCTGTCGGCGTGGTGGGAGCGCTGCAGCTCGCTGTCGCGCAGCAGCCAGCGCAGCTCGGCGGCCGTGCGCACCTGGCCGGGGTGCGGACGCGTGGACTGGTAGGCGGCGCTGAAGGCCACCTCCGTGCCCCGCAGCGCCTCCGTGCTCATGGCGGCCGCCACGCTGGCCGTCCGCGCCAGGCGTTCTGCGGCGGCCAGCGAGAGGGCGCCGATGGCGGTCATCATCTGCGTGCCATTGAGCAGGGCCAGGCCCTCCTTGGGCTCCAGCACGAGGGGCGCCAGGCCCAGCGCGGCGAGGGCCTCGGCGGCCGGCTGCAGGCGGCCCTCCAGCTCGACGCTGCCATGCCCGATGAGGGGCAGGGCCAGGTGGGCCAGGGGAGCCAGGTCGCCGGAGGCGCCCACGCTGCCCTGCGAGGGCACGACGGGATGCAGGCCCTGCGCGAGCATCTCGCACAGCCGCTCGATGATCTCCGGCCGGCAGCCTGAGTGGCCCAGCGCCAGCGTGTTGGCGCGCAGCAGCAACATGGCGCGCACGACGGGTGTGGGCAGCGGCTCACCGACGCCGGCGGCATGGCTGAGGAGCAGCCGCTCCTGCAGCTCGCGAGCGCTCTCGGGCGGCACGAAGGTGCTGGCCAGCGACCCGAAGCCGGTGGTCACGCCGTAGACCACCTCCCCGGAGGCCACGAGGCGGTCGATGACGGCCCGGGCCTCCTCGACGCGCCGGCGTGCCCCGGGGTCCAGCCGGGCCCCGCTCCGGCCGAGGGCCACCGACTCCACGTCCGCGACCGTCAGCTCCGCGCCGGTGAGGACGATGGTCGCCCCGCTGTCTGACACGGCCGGGCTCAGCCGCCCAGCATGGGGATGTGCACCCCGCGCTCGCGAGCGACCTCGATGGCACGCTCGTAGCCGGCGTCGACGTGCCGCACGACGCCCATGCCCGGGTCCGAGGTGAGGACGCGCTCGAGCTTCGCGGCGGCGAGGTCCGTGCCGTCGGCGACGACGACCATGCCGGCGTGCTGGCTGTAGCCGATGCCGGTACCGCCGCCGTGGTGGATGCTCACCCAGGTGGCGCCGGCGGCCGTGTTGACGAGGGCGTTGAGCATGGGCCAGTCGGCGATGGCGTCCGAACCGTCGCGCATGGCCTCCGTCTCGCGATTGGGGGAGGCCACCGAGCCGGCGTCCAGGTGGTCGCGGCCGATGACGATGGGCGCGCTCACGGCGCCGCCGCGCACGAGCTCGTTGAAGGCCAGGCCGGCCCTGGCCCGCTCCCCGTAGCCGAGCCAGCAGATGCGCGCCGGCAGGCCCTGGAACGCCACCCGCTCGCTCGCCATCCGGATCCAACGGTGCAGGGCAACGTCGTCGGGGAACTCCTCGATCACGGCGCGGTCGGTGGCGGCGATGTCGGCGGGGTCGCCGGACAGGGCGACCCATCGGAACGGGCCCTTGCCCTCGCAGAACAGCGGGCGGATGTATGCCGGGAGGAAGCCGGGGTA
>JBFYUV010000328.1:0-9128 GCA_041299865.1 Chloroflexota bacterium | reverse complement strand
GACGCCGCTGATCTCGACACCCTGGCCACCCTCGTGGAACTCGAGGTGCGCCGTCTGCAGATCGGCACCGGGCGCCACGCGCCGGCCGACAAGGCGGGCGAAGGAGACGGAGCCGACCAGGTAGCCCAGCAGCGCCGCGACGAGAAGGGAAGCCATGTGCTCAGGCGGCAGCCGGCCCCGGCCCAGCCTCGGGCCCCGACGTGACGGCTGGCCCTTCGGCTGTTGCCTCCAGACCCGGCACGTCCTCCACCAGGACCAGGCCGCTGACGCCGTCCACGATGAGCGTGGCGCCGTCGGGGATGGCGACCGTGGCGTCCGTCACCGACACGACGCAGGGGATGCCGTACTCGCGCGCCACGATCGAGGAGTGCGAGAGCATCCCGCCGGCCTCCGCGACGATGCCGGCTGCCCGCGTGAAGAGCGGCGTCCAGCCCACGTCCGAGAAGGGGATGACGAGGATGTCGCCAGGCTGCACGCGGCTGAAGTCGGCGCTGCCCTTCACGATCCGCGCCGGCCCGCGGGCGCTGCCCCGCGACGTGGGGTGGCCTGACAGCGTCGACCGCACCACCTCGTCGTGGCGGCGCGGCACGAAGGCGTCGCCGTACACGAGCTCCGGCACGATGAGGTCTGCTGCCGCCTCGATGGCCGCCCGTCGCTCGCTGACCAGGGCGCGCGCAGCGTGAGGCTCCGGCGCGGTTCCCGTGAGCCAGGCTCGCACCTCTACCAGCTCGAGGTAGAAGACATCCTCGGGCGTGAGCAGGACATCCCGGCCCACGAGTCGGGCGCCGATGGCCAGGAACGACCCGCGGAACAGGCCGTACCCGCGGGTGTAGGTGGAGCTCACCGCCTCGCGGTAGACGCGGAAGGCACCCGCGCGACGCCAGAGCAGACGCAAGAGCGGGCGCCACGGGGCAAGTGTCCGGGCCTCTACCTGGGCCAGCGTGAGGCCCTCTCCGGCCGCTGCTGGTCCGGTGGCGTCCTGGCGCGCCAGCGCCATGCTCACGACGTGCGCACGATCCTCGCGCCAGGGTGGCACCGAGAAGTCGTTGCCGCTGTCGGAGAGATGCCCGAAGTGCCCCAGGAAGCCATCCAGCGCTGCTGCCCACTCGGCCAGCCGCGGGTCGTCACGCAGGGCTGCGAGCGGATCGGCTGCCAGCGCCGCTCGAGCATCCTCGGGCAGCGCCGCCGCCTGCTCAGCCAGCCGGTCGAGCGCCGGCGCAGGGTCCCAGTCGACCCGATCGGCGCGCTCCCGGGCCGGGTCGATGGCGGCCGGGTCCAGGCCGGCCTGCCGGACGCAGGCCTCGAGGGCCTTGCTGTAGAGGAGCATCTGGAGGGGCACGACGATGTTGGCGTAGGCGGCGCGGCGAGTGATGGCTGCCAGCGTGTCGACGCGGTCGAGCAGGGCAGCGTCCGTGAGGCCTTCGGCCGGCTGAGCGGCGACCCGGTCGTACGCTGCCCGCAGCTCATGGACCTCGCTGCGGGCCCAGCGGCCACGCCGCGATCCGTCGCGGATGACGCCGGGCATGCGCTGCAGGTGCCTCGCGAACCCGGCGCCCGGCTTGAAGGTCGGTGCCTCCGGCCCCTTGGGCAGCCCCAGCAGCAGCTCCAGGGAGTCGCGCGGCATGCCCAGGGCCTCGAAGATGTCGCCGAGCGTGGTCATGTCGAAATAGGCACGGCCGCCGAAGGAGCGCGCCAGCTCCTCGGGTGCGATCTCCAGAGGCCCGACCATCTCCTCGAGCAGGTCGATCCAGGCGGCATTGACGATGGGCACGTTCACCGACCAGACGAGGGGCTTGATGATGCCGGGCAGGACCTCGCGGGCGATGCGGTTGGAGTAGAGACGCAAGCCCTCCAGGCCGGTCATGGGACGTGCCTGGAGCCACCAGAGACGCTGTCCATCCGACGCCCACTCGAGGTCCAGCGGACGGCCCATGGCCTCCGCCAGGCGCACCACCCCGTCGGCCACCTCGCGGATGAGTGGCTCACCGATGCGCGGGTGCTCCGGCACTGTCGTGAACTCGCCCCAGCGACGCACCCAGCGGTCCGGCGTGACGCCCTCGTCCACCAGGGTGTGGCCGGCTCCCGGCACGGCCTCGATGACGGTCTCGGCGAGACCGGTCAGCGGGTTGCGGCTGAAGGCCACGCCGGCAGCCCGGGCCGGCACCATGCGCTGGACGATGACGCCGACGTGCGGTGGAACGGTCAGGCCGGTCCGCTCCAGGTAGGCGGCCAGCCGTTCGCTGTGCGGGTCGGCCACCTCCTTGATGGCCGCCAGCAGGTCATCTGGTGGCACGTCCAGCAGGGTCGTGAACTGGCCTGCGAAGGAATGCTCCTCTCCGTCCTCGACATCCGCGGACGAGCGGACCGCGTACGAAGCCCCCGGGTCCAGCCAGCGCTGCAGGGCCGCGCGGAGCATCTCGCGGCCGGCGCTGTCGCCGCGCACGAGGCGCGCCGCGGTCTCGGCGGGGATGGCCACGGCGGGCGGGACCGGCACGCCCTGGCTGCCCAGCCACCACAGCGATAGGGCCTTGCGGCCCACGCTCACGGCATCCGGAGGCGGCGCGTCCGCACCCAGCGCCACGAGCGGCCGCCGAACGAGCCGGTGGGGTGGCACGCGGCGATCGGGGCGAGGGCCCCGGGTGACACGGGTGCCCGGCTCGTGGTCGCCTTCGTGTGCGTGCGCCAGCCGTCCGGGTGCCAGCAGGCCGGGCAGGCCACCGTGCGGCTGCCGTCCGGCGTCGCGACCGTCCATGCTCAGGCGCTGGCGGCCGAGTCGATGAGCGGCTCGATCCAGCGGGCGCCCATGCGCAGCAGATCGGGATCGTCGTTGAGGCTGGGCAGCCGGAGGACCTCGACGTCGGGATGGCTCTTGTGCAGCTCCTCGGTCGTGTAGCCCACGTCGAGGATGGTCTCGTGGTTGTCAGTCACGAAGCCGATAGGCACGAAGAGGATGGCCCGCGCCCCCGTGGTGATGAGGTTGCGTGCAGCCTGCAGCATGTCCGGCTGTGTCCAGCGCCCAGGGGTGGGGTGGTTCATCCAGCCCACGGAGATGTTGGGGTACTCCTGGACCAGCTGCTCCCGGACGTGGTCGTAGAGCTTGCGGCTCTCCTTGATGCCGGTCTCGAAGCCCTTGGCCTTGTAGGGGCAGCCGTGATTGAGGAGCACGACGCCGATCTGTGACGTGGCCCAGCGTCCGCGCAAGGGACGAACGCCCTCCCGGATGTGCTCGGCGAGACGCTGGTGATACTCGGGACGCTCGTAGAAGCTGGGCAGGTAGCGCACCTCGCGCAGCCATGCGCTGTCGTCGCCAAGGGCCTTGTTGACCTGCTCCAGCGAGAGGCCGCCCGTGTAGACCGAGTCGACCACCAGGAAGGGGTAGATCACGAGGCGCTCGAAGCCCGCCTCGCGGATCTTGGGCAGGACCTCCTCCGGCAGGTAGCCCTCGCAGAAGTTGAAGGCCTTGTAGGTTTCGACCCGGTCGCCATAGCGCTCGTGGAGCGCCTCCGCGATGCCGGCCCGCTGCCGCTCGAAGATGGCGTTGTGCGGCGAGATGAAGTCGTTGGCCCGCTCGTACTCCGCGCGGGCACGCTTCGCCAGGCGGCGCGAGAGGAAGGGCACCACCCGGCTGGGGAACCGGATGGACTTGCTCACCAGCAGGTCGATGGACTTGCGGTTGTACTCGACCAGTTCGTCGTTGTCCTCGACCTCGCCGTAGCCACAGAGCAGCACGGCCACGCGCTCGCCCTCGTCGTGGGGATGTCGATGGTCGTGGGTCACGTCCGTCACCGGGGCACCTCGTCGTTCACTCAGGGTTTGGCATGCTCGCACAGAGCCCCCGAAGACGCACGCGACCGAGCGGTGTCTAGAAGTCGAGCGCCTGGCGCACGGTCGCGGCCTCGCGCTCGCCGTAGACGAGGTCGTTGGCGACCGAGTACCAGAGGCCCTCGCGGGCCACGAAGGCGGGCAGGGCCTCCAGTGCGGCGTCGATCTCCGGCCAGGTGATGCCCAGCTCCTCAGGGCGGTGGCGGACGCCCGCCAGCTGCACGATCTCGCGGGCGTACTCGGGCCGGTTGCCCTGCAGCGCGGACATGATGAGGACGCCCAGGCTGCCCAGCTCGCCATGCATGATGGTGTGGCCGTTGACGAACTCGAAGGCGTAGGCGAAGAAGTGCTCGGAGCCCTCCTCGAAGCGCGCGTGGCCGTAGTCGTCGCACATCTTGCCGATGAGGCGATGGAGCTCCATGAGCCCCTCGATGCCATCGTCGCTGCGCTCCCGGATCTCCGGGGCCAGCTCGTGCAGCTGGGCCACGATGCGCAGCGACTCGGAGGCCGCGAAGTCGTCCCAGGCCGGGTCGTGGCCGCGCGCCACGGCGTACTCCCAGTCCCAGCGCGCGGTGTGGCAGGTGAAGACGTCGCCGATGCCGCCCCGCAGGAGGTGCGGCGGCGCCTCGCGCATGAGGTCGAAGTCCACGAAGACCATCTCCGGGATAGCGTCGGCCGAGTAGTGCACGCCCGTCTCGTCGCGGACCGCCACCATGTGCGTGAAGCAGGCATTCACCGAGGGCAGGCTGGGGACCTGCCAGAGCGGTACGCCGCGCCGCCAGTGCAGCCACTTGGCGGCATCCATGGCGGAGCCACCGCCGATGCCCAGGATGGGCCCGGCCGGCAGCGTGGCCACGAGGTCCTCCAGGTAGGCTCGCTCGAGCCCCTCGACCATGACCACGGCGGCCGGCTCCACACCGAGGTCCGCCTCCAGGCTGGCCCACGGCTCCGGCTGCGTGATGACCAGGGGCGGACCGTGGCGTGCTGCCAGGTCGCGGCCCAGCCCGCGTGCCACCCCTCGTCCGAAGGTCACCGGGAACAGCTCACCCATGGTCTTCACTCCCTTCGATGCGTCGTCCGGACTCCCGGTCGAACAGCATGAGATGCTCCGGTGCCAGGCTCACCAGCGCCGGCTGTCCCGACACGTGGCCGGTCATGCCCGGCAGGCGGGCGGTCAGGCTGCCGCCCTCCCAGCCCACGGTCAGGTATGTCATGGGGCCCAGCGGCTGGACGACGCGCACCGTGGTCGGCGCACCCTGCTCGCCGACCTGGATGTGCTCCGGCCGGATGCCCAGGTCCACGGCCCGGCCGGCGGCCAGGGCGGCCACGCTGGCCGGCACGCTGAAGGCAGCCTCGCCGACCCGGTAGCGCGTCTCACCGTCGGAGGTCTCGAGGGTGCCCTGCAGGATGTCCATCTGCGGGCTGCCCACGAACCGCGCCACGTAGGTCGAGGCCGGGCGCGCGTAGACGTCCTCGGGCGAGCCCACCTGCTCCACCCGGCCGAGGCGCATGATGGCCACCCGGTCCGAGATGGACATGGCCTCCTCCTGGTCGTGGGTCACGAAGACGGACGTGACGCCAAGGCGCTGGTGGAGCTCCTTGATCTCGCCGCGCATGCGCACCCGCAACGCAGCATCCAGGTTGCTGAAGGGCTCGTCGAAGAGGAACACGGCCGGCTCGCGGATGAGGGCACGGCCCAGCGCCACGCGCTGCTGCTGGCCGCCGGAGAGCTCGCGCGGCAGGCGCTCGAGCAGCTGGGACAGCTCGAGCGTCTCGGCCACGGCGCGCACGCGCTCGGCGATCTCCGACTTGGGGCGCTTGCGCAGGCGCAGCGTGAAGCTGATGTTCTCGCCCACGGTCATGTGCGGGTAGAGCGCGTAGTTCTGGAAGACCATGGCCACATCGCGCTCGAAAGGCCCCAGGTCGTTGACGACGCGGCCGCCGATGCGTACCTCACCGGAGGAGGCCTCCTCGAGGCCGGCGAGGATGTTGAGCGTGGTCGTCTTGCCGCAGCCGGACGGTCCCAGCAGCGTCACGAACTCGCCATCCTCGATGCGCAGGTCCACGTCCTTGCAGGCCTCCACGGACCCGAAGGACTTGCAGACCTTGAGCAGCTCGACGTCAGCCATCAGCCCTTGACCGCTCCTTCCACGAAGCCCTTGACGATGAATCGACGGAAGATGATGGCCAGCAGCACCACGGGGATGCTGGCCAGCACGGCGGCAGCCAGCATCTCGCCGTAGAGCGTCTGGTACTGGCCGGAGAACTCGGCGATGGCGATGGGCGCTGTCTTGATGTCCACGCGCGTCAGGATGATGGCGAAGAAGAACTCGTTCCAGGCCTCGATGAAGGCGAAGACCCCGGCCGCGAAGAGGGCCGGCAGCGAGATGGGCAGCACGACCATCCGGAAGGTCTGGAAGGTGCTGGCGCCATCCACCGCGGCGGCCCGCTCCAGCTGGGGTGGGATCGACTCGAAGAAGCCCTTCAGGATCCAGATGACGACCACTAGCGTGAACGAGAGGTAGGTCATCGAGAGGGCGATGTAGGTGTCCACGAGGCGCAGCTGCGAGAAGACGATGAAGAGCGGGATGGCGATGACGATGCCGGGGAACATCTGCGTCGCCAGCACGGCCAGCAGGATCTTGTTGGCGCCGGGCACGCGCAGGCGGGCCAGGGCGTAGGCGGCCGTCGAGCCCAGCACCAGCGAGAGGGCCGCCGTGAGGGTGGCCACGATGGCCGAGTCGATGAGCGCGTCGGGCAGGTTCCCCCTCGTGACCAGTACGTCGGCGTAGTTGTCCAGCGTGAAGTTGGCGGGC
The DNA here is from genome assembly GCA_041299865.1 of Chloroflexota bacterium. Classification (GTDB taxonomy): domain Bacteria; phylum Chloroflexota; class Limnocylindria; order Limnocylindrales; family CSP1-4; genus JAFMJV01. The sequence goes on along the minus strand of JBFYUV010000328.1, from coordinate 2,490 downwards.
GACAGGTCGGGTGGGCTCTGGGTCAGGGCGCTGGTCGGCAGCAGGCTCGTGACGATGCCCCAGGCGATAGGCCCCAGGGCCAGCACGAGGAAGACGAGCAGCCCGAAGCGCACGCCCCAGGTCGACAGGCGACGGCGCAGGCGAGCGCTCATGCCACGATGCTCCGCGGCCCTCGCCGCGCGCTTCTCACGTGGCGGTCGCCTTGCGCCGACGGCGCTCGGGGTCCAGGGTTCGCACGTAGATGAGTGCCAGCACGAACATGAGCACGAAGAGGACGTTGGCGATGGCTGCGCCATAGCCGAGGTCCAGGAAGTTGAAGGTCACGCGCCAGGCCAGGAAGTTGAGCACGACGGTGCCGTCCGCGGGCCCGCCCTTGGTGAGCACGAAGACGAGGTCGAAGACCTTGAGTGCCCAGATGGACTGCAGCACGATGGCCACCAGCAGGGGCACCCGCAGGCCCGGCAGGGTCACGTGGCGGAAGCGCGCCCAGGTCCCGGCGCCGTCCACGCGGGCTGCGCGGTAGAGGTGGTTAGGCACGTTCTGGAGGCCTGCCAGCAGCAGCAGGGTGATGAAGGGGATGGCCTTCCAGGCGTCCGCGATGAGCATCATGTTGAGGGCCCGGAAGGGGTCGCCCAGCCAGACGATCTTCTGGTCGATGACGCCCAGATGCAGCAGGATGGCATTGAGGATGCCGTAGTTGGCGTTGTAGATCCACTTCCAGAGCACGGCGTTGGCGACCGGCGCCAGGGCCCAGGGGATGAGCAGGATGACCACGAAGATGCCGTGACGGCCCGACGGGTGGTTGAGAAGCAGGGCGAGGAGGAGGCTGAGGCCGATGACGGCGACGACCTCCACGAAGGTGAAGTAGAGCGAGTTGCGCAAGGCGATGCCGAACGTCGGGTCCGACAGCATGCGCTGGTAGTTGGCCAGGCCGATCCAGTCGCTGGTGACACCGCCGCCGGCGATGGTGGCGTCCTGGAAGCCCAGCAGCAGCGAGGCTGCGATGGGGTAGGCCAGGACGCCGAGCAGCACCAGGAGCGCCGGCGCCACCAGCCACAGGCCGGTCCGGCGTCGGCGCCCCTCGAAGCTGGTGGAGGTCAGGCCCAAGGGCCGGGCCTCCACCCTGCCGCCATTCGGTCAGCCACGCCGCGCGACGATGGCCTTGACCGCCTCAGAGGCGTTCTTGATCGCGGTGGGCGCATCCTGCTGGCCCTGGAGGGCCTTCTGGATCTCCGTGCTGATGGCGATGGTCACCTCGTTGTAATCGGGGGTGACGAAGCTGTCATAGGGATACTGCGCCTGCTCGAGCACGACCTTGGCGTTGGCCGACTTCTCCTGGACCTCCGGGTCGTTGAGGACCGAGAGGCGGATGGGCAGCCAGCCGGTGTCGATGGACTGGCTCTTCTGCACCGCCGGGTCCAGGTAGAACTCGATGAGCTTGCGAGCCAGCTCCGGGTCGGCGCTGGTCTTGGTGATGGTGTAGGCGTCCGTGCCGTCGATCGACGCGGTGCCGGCCGGCCCGGCCGGGTTGAGCGCGGCGCCGACCTGCCCGGCGATCGGGGAGTCAGGCCCGTTGGCCGGGACCCACATGAAGGGCCAGTTCAGCATCATCGCGGCACTGCCGTTGGTGAAGACGTTGGTGGCGTCGTTGATGCCGACGTAGGTGATGGCCGCCGGGTCCGTGAACTTCATCAGGTCGATCATGAACTGCAGGGAGTCGACAGCCTCCGGGGTGTCGAAGTCGGGCTGGCCGCTGGCGTCCCAGAGGTGGCCGCCGGCCTGCTGCAGGAAGACGAACCAGTAAGTGGCCACGCCGCCGATGCCGGCCGGCTCACCGTAGTTGAGGACCCAGCCGTACTTGCCGTCCTTGGTGAGCTGCTCAGCGATGCCCAGCAGCTCGTCCCAGGTCGCCGGTGGGGCCGTGATGCCCTCGGCCTCGAACATGGCCTTGTTGTAGAACGTGGTGAGCAGCGAGAGTGTGAAGACCGCACCCAGCCTCTGGCCGTCCCAGGTGACTGTCGAGAAGCTGGACGGCGGCAGGTCCGCCACCAGGCCGGCCGGCAGCTGGTCCACGAAGGGCACCAGGAAGTCGGCAAACTCGGGCACCCAGCCGGACATGTAGACGACGTCGTGGGTGTGGACGCCGGAGGCGAAGTTGGCCGCCATCTTGTCGTGGAGCTGCGGCCAGGGCACATCCTCGTAGCCGACCTTGACCTTGTTGGCCGCCTGCCAGGCCGCGAAGGCGTCGTTGGTGGCCTGCGAGTAGGCGGCATTGGGGACGCCGGGCGGCGTGGGATCTGGCGCCGCCGGCACGAGTGCCCGCAGCACCGTCTCATCCTGGCCCAGGGCCTTGGCCCAGGCCGGCAGCATGCCTGCGGCGGCCAAGCCGGCGGCAGCGGCGCCAGTCCGCTGCAGGAACGATCGCCGCGAGAAGCCCTGCGGCGTGTAGATGCGTCGCTCTGACATGGGTTCGGTGGCCTCCTCCTGGTG
>JBFYUV010000327.1:0-2834 GCA_041299865.1 Chloroflexota bacterium | reverse complement strand
CGAGCCGTTGGTCATGTTCGAGCCCGGTCGCGCCGACCTGCACGGTTGCAGCCACCTGTTGCAGGAGGCCTACCACCGCACGGCCTAGCGGATCCGCGCGCTGAACGGCCAGCAGCCGCGCATCGTCGTCCATGGCGATCTGCACCCCTGGAACGTCAAGGTCCGACGCGGGGTCCTATCGCCCTTCGACTTCGAGGACCTGCTCCACGCCGTGCCCATCCTGGACGTGGCCACCTCGCTCTACTACATGCGCTACCGGGCCGACTACCTCTCCCTGGCCGTCGCCCTCAGGGCCGGCTACGAGCGCCACCGACCCTGGGTCGAGCGCGAGCCAGGGGAGTTGGACCGCCTGCTCATCGCTCGGGGCCTGGACCTGCTCAACACGGCGATCATCGGTCCGGAGCTCGAGGTGGACGACTGGGGCGCCTTCATCCAACGCCGTGAGGTCCTGGCGCGCGTCGCCCTCGGCGAGGAGCGTGCCATCGTCATCCCGCACGCGTCGCACCACGCCCCATAGGCACTGCCAAGTCCACCGACCACGGTCGGTTGTGCCGGGCCATCGAGACTACCGGGCAGCCTCCGAGACCGCCTCCGATCCACCCGCGTCCTGCGCCGCACGAAGGACCGCGATGCGGCCTTCCACGCGTTCCATGACGTACTGGAGGTCGATGCGCAGGTCGTAGTAGGCAGCCCCATAGCCAGCTGGCACACGCGTCTTCGTCTCGAGCTGCGCAGCCACGGCGCGCAGGAAGTCGCGGTTCTCCTCCAGTTGTCCAAGCGAGGCGGAATCGATGCCCCGCTCGATGGCGTGGATGCGCGGATACCAGTTGTTGATGCGGCCGCGCATGAACCAGGCGATGCCGGCCTTGGTGAGGGTCCAGAGCGGGAAGGCCAGCACCAGCAGGGGCAGCAGCACGAGGTAGATGCGCGAGAGTGGCGAAGCGATCTCGAAGGGCAGGAAGCGCTCCAGCGGCGTGGGTCCCTCCGCGTAGAACTTCTGAGCATCCGCATTGACTGGCAGCTGCGTGCCCTCCAGTGACGGGAAGGCGTGCGGGTCGCCGACCAGTGCAAGGGGCATGACCGCTGGCAGCGACTGGACCACAAGTCGTGCCAGGTCCGGGTGCAGCGATCCTCGGCCCATGAGCGTGGCGCGGGCGGCCAGCATCGGCACGTCATCAGGCGGGACGTCGGCGGCCGGGTCCAGCACGCCCGCAGGCAGCGTGACGGCCGACAGGTAGGGCAGTCGACGCGAGATGCCGTCGGTGTGCTCCAGGGAGAGCAGTCCCAGGTCCGGGATGGCTGCCAGGTCCCCCACGATGGGAGCATTGGGGGCCACCACGAAGATGGCCGCATCGAGGGCTCCCGATCGCAGGGCGTCAACGGCGTCGGTGGTGGTCGTGGGCACAGTGATGGGCGTGATGCCGGCCTCAGCGATGAGCTCGAGAGCCAGGGCGTGCGTGCCGCTGCCCTCCGGACCGATACCCAACAGCTTGCCATCGAGCTGGGCCACCCCATCGACGACCTCCACCGAATCGGTGCGGTAGAAGAGCCAGATGGGCTCGTAGAAGACCTCGGCGAGAGCGGTCGAAGCACCGATGTCGGCGAGGTTCTCCGTGCCGCTCTGGATAAGGCCGATGTCCGCCTGTTGCTCGCGCAGGAGCGCCGCGTTGTCGATGGAGCCCGCGGTCTCGATGATCTGCAGGTCGAAGCCCTGTCGCGCCAACTCCGCAGAAAGGTCCTGGGAGAAGGCCTCGTACATGCCACCTTCGGCGCCGGCCGCGATGCGGAACGTGTGCGGCGGACGACCCAGCACGAAGACGGCGGCCGCGGCTACCAGGAGGGCGACCACGACACCCAGGAACAGCGACCCCATCAGCCTTCGACCGAGCCCTGATGACATTCGCACGGCCCTCCGAAGGCTAGGCTAGCGCGGCCTCGGTCACCAGGTCCGGCGCGTCCTCGGGTCGGCGAGCCGGCAGGTTCCCCGTGAACATGAGGGCGGCCAGGGCGAGGGCGAGTGCCGAGAGCGGCAGCCAGGATTTCATGGGGCGGCCGCTCCAGCTCGGTAAGCCGGGTACGGGTGGTCGGGCATCACGGGGCGACGATAGCCCCTCACCCTGCGGTGCGCTCCCCGCTTCCGCGCCGAGCAGGGCGGCCGACCGACGGAGCGACCCATCGCCGGACCTGCGCGCCATCCGTGTGCGGGCATCGCCACCGCTATCCTCGGGCAGACGATCAGCCGGACATGGGGCGTGCGCCCCCAGGGAGGAGACCGTGACAAGCCCACTAGACGACTACGCCTTTCGTGTCGAACTCGACGCGGACTACGAGACGGCCATGGCGCGGGCCAGGGACGCACTCAAGGGCGAAGGCTTCGGGATCATCAGCGAGATCGACGTCCAGGCCACTCTCAAGGAGAAGCTCGGAGTCGACTTCCGCAGGTACTCCATCCTGGGTGCCTGCAATCCCGTGCTCGCCAACCGGGCCCTGAGCGCGCAACCGGAGGTCGGCCTGCTCTTGCCCTGCAACGTCATCGTCTATGACCGGGCCGATGGAGGCGGCAGCGTCGTCTCGCTGGTCGATCCCCTTTCCATGCTGGGCGGCATCATGGAGCCCGAACTCCAGGCCGTGGCCGCCGAGGCTCACGCCCGGCTCTCCAGGGTGGCTGAAGCCCTGCGAACCTAGCCGCGTCCGAGGGTGAACACGCCGGCAGAGAGCGCGGCGAAGGGGCCGCCGCTGCGATCAGTGGCCATGCCTGCCGAGCACGGCGGCTGGGGCCTCACGCTGGAGCCAGGGCTGCTCGGGCTGCTCGTCGCGCCCAGTGTCGCCGGCTT
>JBFYUV010000326.1:0-9193 GCA_041299865.1 Chloroflexota bacterium | reverse complement strand
GGCCCATGGACAGTACGAACCCGGAGGCTCCGCCGCGTTCGCGTTGGGCTGTTGGCTGCGCTTCCTGGCCCGCGGGCCACGCTGATCAGGCGCCGACGATGCCTGCCGCGGCCGCGCGGATGGCGTCGCGCAGCGTCCGCGCCTCAGCCACTGGGTCGGCGGCGAAGATGACCGAGCGTGAGGCGTTGACGATCAGGCCTCGCCCGTGGCGGTTCACGCCGGCGCGCACGACCGACTCGACGTCACCACCCTGGGCGCCTACGCCCGGGACGAGGAAGGGCATGTCCGGGCACAGCTCGCGGGCCCGGCGCAGCTCCGCCGGGTACGTGGCGCCGATCACCAGCATGCAGTTGCCCCTGGCGTTCCAGACGTCACGGATGCGGGTCGCCACCACCTCCCAGAGGGGGACGCCAGCCACGTCGAGGTCCTGGAGCTCGCCGGCCCCGGGGTTGCTCGTGCGGCAGAGCACGATGGCCGCCTTGTCATCCCGCTCCAGGAACGGCCGCAGCGCCTCTGACCCGAGGTACGGATGCAGGGTGATGGCATCGAAGCCGAGCCCGTCGAGCAGGCCGGCCACGTAGCCGGCATTGGTGGAGTCGATGTCTGCCCGCTTGGCGTCGCAGATGGTGAAGATGGCCGGGTCCACCTCTCGGATGTAGGCCAGCGTCTCTGCCAGCTCATCCCAGCCGGTCGCTCCGCGAGCCTCGTAGAAGGCCATGTTGGGCTTGTAGGCCGCCACCAGCGCGTGCGTCTGGTCGATGATCCAGCGCCCGAAGGCGGCCTGGGGACGAGCCGCGCCGGCGAAGCGGGAGGGCAGGCGTTCGATGGCGGGATCGAGCCCCACGCAGAGCATCGAATCGACGGCCTGGATGCGGGCATCGAGTCGGGCCAGCGCAGGACCGATCACGTCGGGTCCGCACCGTGGGTGACGGGCGCACGGCGCCCGGCCGTGCCGCTCACGCCGGATCCCAGGCATGCGGGTCGGCCAGCCAGCTGCGGACGAGGTCCGCCCCGGCCGGCTCGATGCGGCCGGCCATCAGCGCCTCGCTCACCACGTCCTCGAACGTGGTGAGCACGGAGAGCCGCACACCAGCCGTTCGGAAGGCCTCGACCGCCTCGTCGAACCCGTAGGTGATGATGGCGAGGCACTCGGCCACGCTGGCGCCGGCCTCGCGCAGCGCGTCCACCGCCGCGAGGCTGGAGCCGCCGGTCGTGACCATGTCCTCCACGAGCACCACCCGGCGACCGGCGACCTCACCGCCCTCGATACGGCGGCCCAGACCGTGGACCTTGGCGGCCTTGCGCACGAACACCGACGGCCGCCCGGTGGCGAAGGCCAGCGCGCTGCTGTGCGGGATGCCGGCGCTCTCCACCCCGGCGATGACAAGGTCCACATCGGCGCCAGCAGCCCTCCCCGCGCTCGCGGGCAGCTCTGCCTCGAATGCCTCGATGACCACGCGCCATGGCGCAGGCTGCGAGATGAGCCGGCGATTGTCCACGTAGACCGGCGAGCGCAGCCCGGACTTGAACGTGACCGGCGCCCCAGGCGAGAGCGTGATGGTGCCGGCCTCGAGCAGCGCAAGGGCGACCTGGTGCGCGTGCCGGCTCACCCGGATGGCGGGACCGTCCTCAGTCACGTCGCCGCCCCTTCCGAGCCTCGCGCAGGATGAGCGCACCGGCCAGCGGCCCGCGAAACACGAGCGCCGAGTAGATCATGGCTGCCCGTGCGCCGGCGGCCTCGAAGGCCAGCAGGTCCCTGCCCTCGAGGATGCCCCCGCAGGCCACGACGTCAAGACCGGCCTCCGTCTCGGCGACGATGGCCGAGAGGCGCCGCACGGTGTCGAGCGCGAGCGGTCGGAGGCGGGCGCCCGAGAGGCCGGCGCTGCCGCCGTCGGTGGGCGCGGGTCGTGCCCAGGTGTTGGTGGCGACGACCGCGCGCGCACCGCTCGCCGTGCATGCGGACACCAGCGACCGCAGCTGCTCGTCGGAGAGGTCCGGTCCGACCTTGACCCAGATCGGCAGCCGGGTCACCGCGGCGAGGGCGCCACAGAGCCGCTCGGCCAGCTCGCCCGACTGCCTGCCGCGTGGGTCGTCCTCCGTGTTGGGGCAGGAGAGGTTGAGCGTCAGCCACGCCGGGCCCGCCGTGCCGGGGAAGGCCTCCGCGAAGAACGAGGCGGCCTCGCGGATCTCGCGCTCGCTGTCCGCGAGGTCGGCGAGGCCGGGGCTGACCGCGAGATTGACGCCCCAGGTCGGCGGCAGGGCGCCGGCGTGGGCTCGCAGGTGTGCGGCGGCGGCCCGAGCGCCCGGGTTGCGCAATCCGATGCGGTTCTGCATGGACCGCCCGGCGTTGTCCCGCCAGACGACGCGGCCCGGGTTGCCGAGCCGTGGGTGCCGCGTGTAGGAGCCGAACTCCACGGCGCCGACGAGGGTCGGCAGGGTCCGCCAGCCGGCCACCACGTCGCGCCGGCGGTCGACGGCCGCCAGCGCGGCGTCTTCGCTCCCGAAACCCTCGCCCTTGACGAGGCCAGCGGCGATGACGATGGGGTGCGGCAACCGCACCCCGCCGACATCGGTGGGCTGACCGGGGAAGGCCACCCTGTTGGCCAGTCGCGCCAGCGGCCCGAGGATGGCGAGGTCGTCAGCGCGGCGCAGCATGGCCAGCGTTCGGTCGTGCGCGACCTGGGCGTCGGTGCGACGGATGAGCGCTGCTGCGGGCCGCCAGGCGAGCTCGTAGAAGGCTAGGGCCATCGCACGTTCCGCCCACTGCCGGGCTGCGCGAGCACGCGCTCGCCGTCGTAGGCCAGCTCGCCGCGGATGCGCACCTCGCGCACCCGCCCTCGCACGCGCATGCCAGCAAAGGGCGACCAGCCCGGAGCGCAGCGCAGATCGGCGTCGGCGATGACCCACGAGTCGGTCATATCCACGAGGGTGACCGTCCCGGCCGGTGGCCGCAGCCCGAAGAGTCGCTGGGCGTTCGTGGCCAGCAGCTCCACGAGGCGATCCTCAGCGAGGCGGCCCTCCGCGACTGCGAGCGCCATGAGCGGCAGTGTCGTCTCCAGGCCGGGCAGGCCGTAGGCCGGCTCGGGCGCTTCCTTCTCGGCGCGCGTGTGGGGCGCATGGTCGCTCTCGATGACGTCCACGGTGCCATCCGCGACGGCTTCCCAGAGCGCCTCGTTGTCGGCCGGGGTCGGCAGCGGCGGCTTGACGCGGCCGTAGCCACCCAGTCGCGAGGCGTCGGCTTCGCAGAGGTAGAGGTGGTGTGGCGTGACCCCCACGCTGACCGGCAGGCCATCAGCCTTGGCACGGCGCAGCATGACCACCTCGTCGCGGCGGCTGACGTGACAGGCATGGACCCGCACGCGCAGCTCCCGCACGAGCGCCAGCACCGCCTCGAGGGTGGCGCCCTCCGCGTGGAGAGCCACCGGGGTCCCTGCGCTGGCCCCCCAGGCGCTGAGGTGCGAGCGGCGCTGCTCCTGGTCGGCGATGAGCAGGTCGCCGGTGGTCTGGTCGCAGTACATCTTGAGGCCGACGGTCCCGGGCGTGGCCGCCGCGTACTCCGCCTCGTTGCCCTGCTGGTGGGCGCCGAAGTAGAGGCCGAGGTCGCAGCGTGCCCTCGTCGCGAAGTGCTCCGCCTTGGCCGCCAGTCGCGCGGCCGTGGTCGTCGTGGGTGGCGTGTTGGGCATGTCCAGCACGGCCCAGTAGCCACCCGCCAGCGCCGCCGCTGTCTCCGACTCGACGGTCGCCTTGTGCGACCAGTCGAGGTCGCGCAGGTGAACGTGCGGATCGACCGGCCCGGGGATCCGCAGGAGGGTCACACCGCTGCGCCCAGGACGGCCGCCAGCAGCGCCATGCGCACGTACATGCCGTTCTGCATCTGGTGGAAGTAGACGCTGCGCGGGTCGTCGTCAAGGATGGCGTGGTCGGCCTCGGTGCCCATCTCGTGCTTGCGCGGCAGCGGGTGCATGAGGATGGCGTCAGTGGATGCCATGGCCAGGACCTCGGGGGTCATGATGAAGCGCGAGGCGATGGCCTCGTACTCGTCGAGGTCGGTGAAGCGCTCCTGCTGGACGCGCGTCCAGTAGATGACGTCGCTGCGGCCGATGACCTCGTCGAGCGACTCGTGCTCGTTCACCTCGACGCCGCGCGAGCGGGCGAACTCGATGACCGACGCTGGCGCGCGCAGCATGGCGGGCGAGATGAGCTCCAGCCGCAGGTCGGCGGCCCCGTAGAGGGCCAGGAGCTTGGCCAGCGAATGGACGGTGCGTCCATTGACCAGGTCGCCCACGAGCGTGACGGTCAGGCCGTCAGCGCGGTGCTTGAAGTCCATGACGGTGAAGAGGTCGAGCAGCGCCTGCGTGGGGTGCTCGCCGATGCCGTCGCCACCGCTGATGACGACGGGGCGTGTCCCCAGTCGCGTGGCCAGCTGGTCGAGCGCCCGGGCAGCCTCGTAGGAGGAGCGCACCTCAGGATGGCGCAGCACGACGACGTCCGCGTAGCTGCCCACGGCACGCACCGTGTCGGCCAGGTTCTCACCCTTGTAGACGGAGGAGAAGTGCACGCCTCCACTGGTGGCGATGACCTCGCCACCCAGGCGCTGCATGGCCGCCTGGAAGGACATGTCCGTGCGGGTGCTGGCCTCGTAGAAGAGCGTCGCCATGATCTTGCGCTGGCAGAGCGCCAGGACCGACTTGTCGCCTTCGCGCACCTGCGTCCGCAGCCGGGCGGCCAGCGAGAAAAGGCGGTCGAGGTCGGGCCGGGCGAACTGCTCCACGGAGACGATGTGGCGGCCCGTGAAGTCGCCGCCGATCGCTCGTGGCACGTAGTGCTGGTCTGCCGCGGGCACGCGGGCATCCGGACTGCTGGACATGACGATTCCTCCCGAGGGCACGGACAGGTGGCCTGGACGGCCGGCGCCAGTGTAGCCCGCGGTGACAGGACGCACCACCGGTTTCCGGCGCGTGTGACGCCCCGGACGACCGATCAGACGCCCATGATCTCCGCCAGCTCGGGGTAGAGCGCCGGCGAAGTGGCCACGATCGGCCCACCCTTCCAGAGGGCGTCCCCGGCCAGGAAGTCGTTGACCCGTCCGCCGGCCGCCTCCACGAGGGCCACGCCGGCCAAGCCATCCCACGAGTTGAGGTGCGCCTCGACGTAGCCGATGAGCCGGCCGGCAGCGACATAGGCCAGGGACAGGGCGCCCGATCCCTCGCGGTAGTAGACGACGCCCCGACGCAGGAGCGGCGCGACATAGGCCAGGATCTGGTCTGCGCTGATGCGCGGCGACATGCCGATGCAGAGGAGGCCGTCGTTCAACCCCGTGCTGCCGCTGACCGCGATGGGGCGCCCGTTGAGCGTGGCGCCGTGTCCGCGCCAGCCCGTGAAGACCTCATCGCGTGCGGGCGCCGCCAGGAAGCCCATCTCCACGCGGCCCTCGTGGACGTAGCCGATGGAGACACACCACGAGGTCAGGTCGCTGACGAAGGGTTGCGTGCCGTCGATCGGATCGACGACCCAGATACCCGCGGCGCCTTCCACGTCAGCCCGGCCGGACTCCTCACCCAGGAAGGCGTCGCCGGGGAAGCGCGCCGCGAGCCGGCCCCGGATGAGCCGCTCGACCTCGACGTCCGCCTCGCTGACCATGTCCTGGGTGCCCTTCGAGCGGACGGCCAACGACGCGCGGCGCTCGTAGTAGGAGAGAGCCAGCTCGCCGGCCTCCGCGATGAGCGCGCGGCCGAACTCGAAGCGCTCGGCCAGCGGGGCCTCATCCGTCGTTCGGCCTGTCATGGCGCGCTTCCCTCTCGTCGTTCCTGCCGTGGGTTCACCCGGACCCGAGTATGCCGCGGGCCGCGCGACCCATGGGCGCCCGGTCGTCTACAGTCGGGACGATCATGAACGTCTTCGTGCTGACCACCGGGCGCAGCGGCTCCGTGACCTTCGCCGAGGCCTGCCGGCACATCACCAACTACACGGCCGGCCACGAGACGCGGGTCGGCCTGGTGGGGGACGACCGCCTGGCCTACCCGGGCGACCACATCGAGGTGGACGACCGACTGGCCTGGCTGCTGGGGCGCCTCGAGGACGCCTACGGTGATGCCGCGTTCTACGTCCACCTGCGCCGTGACGAGCACGCCACGGCCGCCAGCCGCATGCGCCGCTGGAACAAGCCGCTCATGCGTGCCTATCGAAACGGCATCCTCTGGGACGTGAGCCCGGACATCAGCCGGATCGACCTGGCCCGGGACCTCAATCACACGGTCAACCGGAATATCGAGCTGTTCCTGCGCGACAAGAGTCGCACCATGCGCATCGACATCGAGACCGCGCGGCAGAGCTTCCCGGAGTTCTGGAAGCGCATCGGCGCGGAAGGCGACCTGGAGGCCGCGGTCGAGGAGCTGCGACTCAACCACCATGCCGGCACCGATCGACGGCCCACGCCTCGGCCGGCACCCCGTCGGCGAGGCTGGCGGGCGCTCATCCCGGCGTGGCTGCGTCGACGGGCGTGACGGACAACCCCCTCGACCGCTTTCGGCGCACCGTGGTCAGCCGGGCCGTGGAGCTCTTCGCGCACGCCGACGACCCCATGGCCAACACCATGGGCTATGCCGGCGACCCTGGCCTCTTCGGCCCGGAGGCCATCTCCTGGGAGATCATGGGCGACGTCTCCGGCTTCATCGGCGGCATCCGCGCCCTGCTCATCCAGGCGGCCCACCCGGAGGTGGTGGCCGGCGTGGCCGACCACTCCCGATATCGGGAGGATCCGCTGGGCCGGCTCTCACGAACGTCGGCCTACGTGACCGCGACTTCCTACGGGGCCATGCCGGAGGTGGAACAGGCCGTGCGCATCGTCCGTGCTGCCCACCGACGGGTGAAGGGGGTCTCGCATCGCGGCATCCCCTACCGGGCGGACGATCCGCCGCTGGCGGCCTGGGTTCACAACTCGCTGACGGACTCGTTCCTCGTCTGCAACCAGGTCTATGGTGCCCGGCCACTCGTCGGTGACGAGGCGGACCGGTTCGTCATCGAGCAGGCCCGCATCGGGCGATTGCTGGACGCCGAGGCCGTCCCGGAGACGGCGGCCGAGCTGTCGCGCTGGATCGCCGAGCATCCCTCGGTGGCGCCGTCCCCAGGCATGCGCGAGGCCGTCGACTTCCTGCGCGACCCACCCCTCGATCCGGCCGTCAAGGTCGCCTACCAGGTGCTTGCCAGCGCCGCCATCGCCACGATCCCGCCACGCATCCGTCACGTCCTGGGCCTGAAGCCTCGCCCGGGCGCCATCTACGTGGGCCACGCCTCGATGGCCGCCATGCGCTGGGCGCTGGGCTCGTCGCCGCGCTGGCGGCAGGCCCTGTTGCGCGTCGACGCACCCGTCCCCGAGCACCGCTTCAAGCAGAAGCGTCCCTTCGAGACACTGGAGCAGACATGAGCGAGACGGACGCTACAGCCAGCCGGGCCGACCACGACCTCGACGCGGCGGCGCTCTTCGCCGCACTCGAACGCATCAACGAGCGCCCTGCGCTCTACTCGCGCTACACCGCCGATGCCCTGTGGACGTCACCGGACATCTCGGAGATGCTGCTGCGCTTCCATCTCGATGGCGAGGTGGACGTGGCCTCGCGACGGACCGACTTCATCGAAGCCTCGGCCGACTGGATGGTGTCCACCTTCGACCTGGGACCGGGCCGCCGCGTCCTCGACCTCGGCTGCGGGCCGGGGCTCTACACCAACCGACTGGCTCGCAGCGGCGCCAGCGTCACGGGCGTGGACTTCTCGGCCCGCTCCGTCGAGCGCGCGCGCGCGGACGCCGAGCGGGAGGGCCTGGCGGTCGAGCACGTGCTGGGCGACTACCTGGCCGTCGACCTCGAGCCGGGCGTCGATCTGGCCATGATGATCATGTGCGACTACTGCGCGCTGAGCCCGTCACAGCGCCGCCGGCTGCTGGAGCGGGTCGGCCACATCCTGGCGCCCGGCGGAGTCTTCCTCTTCGACGTCTACTCGCTGGCCGCCTTCGAGACCTGGGAGGAACAGGTCGCCTACGGCCCGGGGCTCATGGACGGCTTCTGGTCGGCGCGGCCCTATCACGGCTTCCTGAACACCTTCCGCTACGAGGCGCAGAAGGTCGTGCTTGAGAAGTACACGATCGTGGAGGCAGCCGGGTCTCGCGAGTACCTCAACTGGTTCGCCCACTACGACGTGGCCGGCCTGACCGCGGAGGTGGAGGCAGCTGGTCTCACGGTGAGCGCGGTCCACGGAGACGTGGCCGGGGCGTCCTTCGAGGCGAGCGCTCCGGAGTTCGCGGTGGTCGTGCAGCAGCCGCGGGAGTGACAGGTCGAGGCTGCTACCCGCGCTGGCTGCTCCTGCGTCGTCGCAGGCCGGAGGCGGCGACCAGGGTCCAGGCCACCAGGCCGAGCATCACGATGCCCATGACCCAGGGCTGGAGGTCAGCCTGCCACGCCCAGAGGAAGACAGCGAGGGGCAGCAGCGCCAGCCAGGCGACGACAGCCGCCAGGATGTCCAGGCTGCCGAGCCAGGCCCATGTGTCGTCCAGCAGGGTCCCGTCGGTGAAGACCGCGGCCGCCACGTAGAACCACAGGAGCGCGAAGACGATCAGCGCACCGATCGAGAGGACGACCTCCACGACGCGGGCGCTGCGCCCCTTGGGTGGCCGGCCCGGAGATGCCGGCGGGATCTCGGTCATGCCGACAGGCTCGCGCTGCCGACCCGCCATGACAACGGTCGTTCGACATGGCCAGGGGGAGCCATGCCGCCTCACACCGGCCATCGACGCAGGAGTGATGCCGCGACCATCGTGCCCGGTACGATCGCTCGCGGGACGATCCTGCCCGGGATGGTCCGAATCGCCCTACCCGCTGAGGCGCCACGACGCCAGAGTGCCGCCATGGACGACCTCGCACGCATCAGGGCCCACATCGCGGGCCGACCAGTGGATCGCCTGCCGGTCCAGCCGCTCATCATGCAGTTCGCGGCCCGGCAGGCAGGCATCCACTACAACGACTACGTCACGGATGCTCGGCGCCTCGCTGAAGCCCAGATGCGCATGGCCGACGACTTCGGCATCGACTGCCTCATGACCTGCTCGGACCCCGCGCGCGAGCTCATCGATATCGCCGGCGACGAGTCCGTGGAGTGGGCCGATTCCGGCCCGGCCATCGTCGAGTCCCGGGCTGCCCTCGCG
>JBFYUV010000324.1:0-7081 GCA_041299865.1 Chloroflexota bacterium | reverse complement strand
TGATGCCCTACCAGTACGGCAACGAAGCCAACCCGCGGGCGCACGAAGAGACGACCGCCGAGGAGATCATCGCCGACTGCCCGGAGGTGGACGCCTTCGTGGCCGGCCTCGGCACCGGCGGCACGCTCATGGGCGTCGGCCGGCGGCTGCGTCGCCACAACCCGGACGTGCGCATCTACGCCGCTGAGCCACTTCCGGGTGAGCGCGTGCAGGGCCTGCGCTCCCTCGATGAGGGCTTCATCCCGGAGATCTTCGATCCGTCCGTCCTGGACGGCAAGCTCCTCGTCTCCAACGCGCAGGCCATCGAGGCGCTCCGTGAGCTGACTGAGAAGGAGGGCATCTTCGCCGGTGTCTCGTGCGGCGCGGTCATGGTGGCGGCCAAGCAGGTGGCGCGCGAGATGGAGCGCGGCACCATCGTGGCGCTCCTCGCCGACGGCGGCTGGAAGTACCTTTCGGAGGACGTCTGGACGCGCGACCTCGACAGCGACGAGGACGTCGTCGACAGCCTGAACCTGTGGTGATCGGGATCGATCCATCGTGAGCGACGAACCGCCTGCCGACCGCGTACGATCCGCGGCCGAGGAACCGGCGGTCATCGGTGACGTCCGCGTCCCCGGCGTGGAGGCCTGGCAGCTGGCCGCTGACAGCGGCGCTGCGGCGCAGGATCGTTCGCATCCAGCCCCCGGAGGCGCGGGGCGTCGTGGCGGACCGCCCTGGACGCCTGCCTCGGCCGCGCTGCCTTCCCCAATACGTGAGGAACTCATCGACTGGTTGCGCGGAGCCCTTCCCGACGAGGGCTGCGGCCTGCTCGTTTCCGATCGCTCGGCCGAGGACGGCGGCCTGCCCCGGCGGTTCGTCGGCATGCGCAACGCCGCCGCCTCGCCCTACCGTTACCTCATGGACGCCGAAGAGCAGCTGCGCGTGCTGCTCGAGATCGACGACGCCGACGATGTCGTCTGGGCCATCGTCCATTCCCATGTGGCCTCACCACCGCGACCATCCGCGACAGACGTGGGCCTGGCCACCTACCCGGACGCGCTGTACATGATCTGCTCGTTCGCGAGCGAGCCGCCCGACCTGCGCGCCTGGACCATCGTCGAGGGCGCCGTCAACGAGGTCGTGCTGGAACCGGTCTGATGGGTCCGGTCGTCGTCCTTCACGCCGAGACTCGGCGTAGACTCGCGGCCTGAGCCAAGAAAGGAGTGCTCCCATGAGTCAGTTGCTCGTCATCACGTTCGAGAATCGCGAGAGCGCCGGACAGGCCTGCGAGCGCCTCAAGTCCCTCCAGAGCGCGCACGGTGCCCAGATCGATGACGTGGCGGTGGTCGAGAAGGACGCCGACGGCAAGGTCCACGTCCACCACGGTTTCGACCGCACGACCGCCGGTGGCGCGGCCGTCGGCGGTGCCCTGGGGCTACTGCTGGGCCTGGTGTTCTTCCCGCTGGCAGGACTGGCCATCGGTGCCGCCATCGGCGGTCTCATCGGCCGCTCGCTGCACCAGAACGTCGACAAGAAGCTCGTCGAGGACGTCACACGCGACCTGACCGCGGACACCTCGGCCCTCTTCGTGCTGGGCAGCGGCAACGCCTCCGCGGTGGTCGGCGCGCTGGAGCCCTACAAGGGCAGGGTCTACCAGACCACCCTCGATCCGGAGGCCGAGGCCCAGATCCAGGCTGCGCTGGACAAGGGCGGCGAAGGGTAGGCCGATCTGCCGGCCACCCCGCTACTCCTCGCCGATGTCCTCGTTCCAGATGTCCGGGTAGCGCGCGATGAACTCGGCCATGAGCGCTTTGCACTCGGCCGAATCGAGGTTCACGACCTCCACGCCTCGCGAGCGCAGGTAGTCCTCGCCGCCCATGAAGGTCTCGTTCTCGCCGACGACGACGCGCGGGATGCCGTAGAGCAGGATGGCGCCCGTGCACATGTCGCAAGGCGAGAGCGTCGTGTACATGGTGGCTCGCCGATAGACCGAGGCGTGCAGCCGGCCGATGTTCTCGAGGCAGTTGGTCTCGCCGTGGCGGATGACGCTGCCTTGTTGCACGCGCCGGTTGTGTCCTGAGCCCAGGACCTTGCCGTCGGCGACGAGGGCCGCGCCCACCGGCACGCCACCCTCTGAGAGGCCGATGGCGGCCTCGTCGATGGCGATCTTCATGAAAGCCTGGTCGTCCATGCTCCCTCCTTGATGCTCGTCCTGGCGGGGTCTTCGTGTTCTGGTGGCAGCTAGAGCGCCGCAGCGTCGTCCGTGCGTCAGGTGCGACGGTACGCCTTCAGGTAGGCACCGGGGTAGGGCACGTTGCGGCCGGACAGGGCCAGGGCTGCGATGACCACCACGTATGGCAGCGCCAGCATGAGCTCGTTGGGCACGCTCTCGAAACCGGGTGTGATGCGCAGGCGCAGGCCCAGCGAGAAGACAGCCGCGAAGACGAGCGCCCCGAGCACGCCGCGGAAGATGCGCCAGCGCCCGAAGATGACGAGGGCGATGCAGACCCAGCCGCGCCCCGCGATGATGTCCAGGGTGAAGGTGCCCAGCATCGAGAGCGTGATGAAGGCGCCGCCCACCGCCATCAGCGCGCCGCCGATCATGAGTGCGACGTAGCGGATGCGGAAGACGCTGATGCCGGCCACGTCCGCTGCCTCGGGGTTCTCGCCCACGGCGCGGATCGACAGGCCCAGCGGCGTCCTGGCCAGCACCCACCAGGCCACCGGCACCACGACGAGGAAGGCCAGGTAGGTCAGGCCGTACTGGTTGGCCACCGTGCCGATGTCGCCCAGGCCGGCCAGCGGGTCCCAGAGCGGCATGGGCTCGATGCGCGCCAGGGTGTCGCCCGAAAAGATGAGCCGGTTGGCAAACTCGGAGATGCCGATCAGGCCGATCGTCAGGCCCAGGCCGCTGACGTGCTGGTTGGCTCCCAGCGTCACCGTGAGCAGGCCCATGAGGCCGCCCGCGACGATGCCCACCAGCATCGCCACCGCCAGTCCCAGGAGCGCGTTGCCGGTCTGGTAGGCCGCGGCGAAGCCGAAGAAGGCGCCCGCGTACATCGTGCCCTCGATGCCCAGGTTGAGGACGCCGGACCGTTCGGTGTAGGTCTCCCCGACCGTGCCGTAGACGAGCGGCGTGGCGTTGCGGAAGGTGGCCGCCATGATGTCAGCGATGAAGTTCACGGCGGCCCCTCGGCAGGTGCCATCGACTTGGGCTCGGCCGGCGGCGGCTCGCCCTCGTCGGCCGGGCGCTCATCCTCCTGGCGTGACCTGGCCCGGCGCAGCGCCAGGGCCCCGATGACGGCCAGCAGCAGGGTGCCCTCTACCACTGCCCCCAGCTGCGAGGGGATCTGCAGGCTGCGCACCGCGGACGAGGCGCCCACGGCGAGGTCGCCCAGCAGGAGGCCGGCCACCAAGACGCCGGGCATCGTCAGGCCGCCCAGCATGGCCACCACGATGCCCGTGTACCCGAACCCGGGCGAGATGCCCGCCGTGAGGCGGAACTGGATGCCGGCCACCTCGCTGACGCCGGCGATCCCGGCCACGGCTCCGCTGATGAGCGCCACCCGCAGGAGCGTCCGCTCGACCTTGATGCCGGCGAAGCGTGCCCCGTGCGGCGAGAGGCCCACGGCACGCACGCGCAGGCCGGTGGAGGTGCGGCTCAGCACCCACCAGGCCGCGATGATGATGACGATGGCGAGGATGAACCCGATGTGCAGCCGCGACTTGCCCAGGAAGGGCAGGAAGGCCGCCAGCTTCGGAAACTCGGCGGCTTCGGCGATGCGCGGCGATTCCGGGAAGCCGGTCTCGGGGTCCGTCCATGGCCCGTGGAGAAGGGCCTCCACGACCAGCAGCGCCACCGGGTTCAGCAGCAGCGTGGTGACCACCTCGTCGATGCCGAGGCGCACGCGAAGCAGCGCCGGCACGAGGGCCCAGGCCGCGCCGGCCAGCGCGCCAGCCACGACCATGAGCGGCAGCACCACGATGGATGGCCAGCCGTGCACGACCTGGCCGATGCCGGCCGCCGCCACGGCACCCATCAGCAGCTGCCCCTCCACGCCGATGTTCCAGTAGCCGCTGCGGAAGGCGATGGCCACGGCCGCGCCCGCGAAGAGCAGCGGCGTCGAGACGTTGAGGACCTCCCAGAGCGTGAACTCGCGGGTCAGCGGCGCGACGAAGTAGGCGAAGTAGGCCTCCACGGGGTTGGCGCCGGCGATGGCGAAGGCGCCCCCGGTCACCGCCAGGACCGCCACCACGGCACCCACGATGATGACCCCGGTGCGGCCGAAGCGCGTCTCGGCGGCCCGCCGTGCCTCGAGCGTCATGCGGCGGCCTGGCCGCGGCCGGCCATGAGCATGCCCAGCTGCTCGGGATCGGCCTGCGAGGCCTCCATGCGGCCCACGATGCGACCCTCGTAGAGCACCACGATGCGGTCGGACAGTGAGAGCAGCTCGTCGAGGTCCTCGGAGATGAGCAGGATGGCGGCCCCGTCGCGGCGGCGCGCCAGGAGCTCCTCGCGCACGTACTCGCTGGCGCCCACGTCCAGGCCGCGCGTGGGCTGCGAGACGACGATGACGCGCGGGTCGCGCGACAACACCCGCGCCAGGAGCACCTTCTGGATGTTGCCGCCGGACAGCGTGGCCACGCGGTCATCGGGCCGGGCCTTGATGCGGTAGCGCTCGATGAGCTCGCGAGCGTGGACGTCCACCGAGCGGCGGTCGAGGCGGCCGCCGCGCGTGAAGTCGTCGATGTGCTCGAGGATGAGGTTCAGCGAGACCGGCAGGTCCAGGACCAGGCTGGCATGCCGGTCCTCCGGGATGCGGCCCACGCCGGCGGCCATGACTGCCGCCGGTTCCGCCCCGGCCAGCTCCTGCTCGTGCACCAGGACCGAGCCGCTGGTCACGGAGCGCATGCCCGAGAGGACCTCGGCCAGCTCGGTCTGGCCGTTGCCTGAGACACCGGCCACGCCGAGGATCTCGCCTGCGTGCACCTCCAGTGAGACGTCGTGCAGCGCCGGCCGCCCGTGTCCGCCCAGCGCTGAGACCTCGCGGACCCTGAGGCGCGGCTCGCCGCCGCCCCAGATGGTCTCCTGCTGTCCGACGCCGAAGGTCGGCCGGCCCACCATCATCCGTGCCAGCTCGCGCTCGTCAGTGGAGCCCGGGACGGTGCCCACCATGCGTCCGCGCCGCATGACGCTGACACGGTCGCTGATGGCCCGCACCTCGCCCAGCTTGTGGCTGATGAAGACGACGGAGAGCCCTTCGGCGACGAGCCGGCGGAGCGTCTCGAAGAGGGCCTCCACCTCGAGGGGCACAAGGACGGCCGTGGGTTCGTCGAGGATGAGCACGCGGCAGTCGCGCGCCAGGGCCTTGACGATCTCGACGCGCTGCTGCTCGCCGACCGAGAGCTCCGAGACGATGGCCTCCGGCCGGACGGCGATCCCGAAGCGCTCGGCGGCGGCCTCTACGGAGCGGCGTGCGGCAGCCAGGTCCAGCCGCGCGCCCCGCGCGCGCCCCAGGATGAGGTTCTCGGTCACGGTCATGGGCTGCACCAGTGAGAAGTGCTGCGTGACCATGCCCACGCCGGCACTGATGGCGTCCCGTGGCGAGCCGATGCTGACCGGCTGGCCGGCGACCACGATGCTGCCGCTGTCCATCCGGGTCAGCCCGTAGAGGATGCGCATCAGCGTAGTCTTGCCGGCGCCGTTCTCGCCTAGCAGGGCGTGCACCTCACCACGTGCCAGGGAAAGGTCCACCTCGTCGTTGGCAACGAGGTCACCGAAGCGCTTGCTGATGCCTCGCAGATCGGCGGCCAGGTCTCCCTGGCCGCCGTCGCCGATCATGCTGATGGGGGGAGGGCGGCTATTCGGCCGGCGGGATGTCCGAGCCGGGCGGCGTGGCTTCGTTGATGTCCACCCGGAAGAGACCGGAGACGATCTCCGCCTCCTTGGCCTTGACGGTCTCCACGAGGTCCGCGGGGACCTCCCGGACCAGGGCCGTGTTGATGGGCGCCAGCGCGGCGCCACCCTTGGCCACCATGCTGAAGTCCTTGAGGTCCTGGGCCTGGTAGGTGCCGCCGGCGACCTGGTCGATGACGTACTCGACGGTCGGGGTCATGTTCCAGGTCACGCTGGTGACGACGTTGTCCGGGGCCAGCGATGACTGGTCGCTCATGTTGCCCACGGCGATGAGGTCATTCTCGTCGGCGGCCTCGATGACCCCGAAGCGCTCGGCGTAGAGGACGTCCGCGCCGGCGTCGATCTGAGCGAGGGCCGCTTCCTTGGCCGCGGCCGGGTCGAACCAGCTGTTGATGAAGCTGACCTTGGCCTCCACCTCCGGGTTGACCTCACGGGCCCCGGCCACGAAGGCGTTGGTGATGCGGTTGACCTCGGGCACGGGCACGCCGCCCACGACGCCGATGATGCCCGTCTCGGTCAGGCCGCCGGCGAGCATGCCGGCCAGGTAGGCGGGCTCGTGGATCCAGTTGTCGAAGACGCTGAAGTTGGGGTCGGCGGGACCGCCGCCGGAGCCGAAGACGTAGGCGATGTCGGGATAGTCGGCGGCCACGGCACGCACGGCCTCCTCGTTGCCGAAGGCGTCCCCGAAGATGATGTCCGGCACGTCGATCTCGGAGACCTCGCGCAGGGTCAGCTCCATGTCACCCGAGTAGCCCAGGCCATCGGCGAAGGTGTAGTCGATGCGGCCGGCGTCCGCCTCGGCCTGCAACGCGGAGTGGATGACGCCGTCCCAGGGCTCCTCGATCTCCGTCGCATAGGCGCCGAAGACCTTGAGGGGCTCGTCCTGGGCGACGACCGCAGTGCCGCCCACGGTCGCGGTGAGTGTCAGCAGCCCTGCGGCCGCGCACACGGAGATACGCCTGACCATCGATAGGAACCCTCCAGCGCCGGGAGGCAGGCGCACCCGGCGGGCGATGTCCCGGCCTCCACTCGCTCGAGGAGTCATCGTACCTGCCATCGGCCAGGCCGTGTCAAGTGACTGCGCAGTTGCGATGCGGGGACGCTTCGCGAGCCGCCGCTCGCATCCGGGGTGGTACGCGTCGCGAGCCTCGATCGGGGATCGGTCAGGGTGTCCCGGCCCGCCCG
>JBFYUV010000323.1:0-3414 GCA_041299865.1 Chloroflexota bacterium | reverse complement strand
CGCGAGATGCACCCCGAGATCCCCATCGTCCTCACCGCTCCGGGCATGGAGCTCGACTGGGTCGAGGTGGAGGGCATCCACAAGGTCGTGCCGCTGGTGGGCATCCCGACCGCGGAGAAGCTGGACGCGGCCATCAAGGAGGCCCTGGCCACGTAGGACCGCTCCCGGTCGATGCACCGGCCGTGAGACCGGCCGGCCGACGGTCAGTGGAAGAGGCCGCCCAGCCAGCGCCAGCGCGCCACTTTGGGGAGCTGCGCGTCGGTCTGTGCATTGAGGCCCGGGAGCTCCCGGTCGAGGATCTCTTCGACACGCTCGGCCAGGGCGTGCGCCAGCGGCCGGGAGGCAGTCGACAGGGCCTCCACGTCCGGGCCGCCGGACGGCAGCGCTTCGAGGAACGTGACGCTGAAGTGGGAGCCGCGCATGACCGCGTGGCTGCCGGCCACCACCACGGGCACCACCGGCGCGCCTGCCCGTCGCGCCAGGTAGGCGAAGCCCGGAGCGATGGTGCGCGTGCGGTCGGGCGGCGACGGTGGGCCCTTCTCCGGGAAGACGACGAGAGCGGCACCGGCCGCGAGCGCCGCGGCTCCCGCCTCGAGGTAGGCATCGGGACCGCCGACGCGTCGCTCGATGGGCAGGACGCCGAGACGAGGCAGCAGCCGACGGCGCCACCAGGAGCGTGTCACCGTCGGCCCGTCGGCCAGCCAGGCGAGGCGGGCGGCATCCTCCGGCCAGGCTGCCAGAAGCAGGAAGGGCTCCAGCCAGGTGCGATGAGGGGCACAGACGACCAGGCACCCGGACCCGAGTCGAGTGGTGGTCATCGCCGGCAGCTCGGCCTGCCACGCCACGCTGACGTGCCAACCGACCATCCGGCACCAGACCCGGATGACCCGCCGCAGCAGCCATTCGATGCGACCCTGCTCGTGGCAGATGGTGGCCAGAGCGGCCCGGAAGCGGGCCGCATCCGCGGGATCGATCGGCTGCGGCTGCCTGGGACTCGACTCATCGCGCTTCATGTCGGCTCAGGTCACGACGCCGAGGGCACGCAGCCGCGCACCAGGGAGCCAGGCGTGCGCGGGTGGGCCGGCATGCGCAGACGATACGCCGCACGTCCCGAAAGCCTCGCCGCCCCGGTAGTCTTGGGGCATGCGCCCGCACGTGCTCGTGAATATGGCCGTCACCGCCGACGGCAAGACCGACACGCGGGAGCGACGCGGCGCGCGCATCTCCGGCCCGGCTGATACGGCACGGGTGGACCGCCTTCGCGCCGCCGCGGACGCGGTCATGGTCGGGGGTCGCACCCTGATCGGCGAGGACCCCCGCCTCACCGTGCGCGACGCGGCCATGAGCCGTGGCCGCCTGGAGGCAGGTCGCACGGCGCAGCCGGCCAAGGTCGGCGTGACCACGCGCATCGGACGGCCGGGGGGAAATGCCCCTTCCCTACCCTCCCCGAGCCGCTTCCTGACCGACGGCGGCGCGACGGTCTTCCTGGCCACCACGCGCGCCACGGACGCCGAGGCCCAGGAGTGGCTCAGCGGCCAGGGCGTCAGACTGATCGTCCACGAGGGACCCCGCGTAGACCTCGCCCGGCTCCTGGACGAGCTCGGCGAACGGGGCATCGCGCAGCTCTTGGTGGAGGGCGGGGGCACGCTGGTCGCCGCGCTCCTCGAAGCCGGGCTGGTGGACGAGCTGCAGCTGGCCATCGCTCCCCTGCTGCTCGGGGGAGAGGATGCCCCGACACCGGTGGCTGGGCAGGGCTGGCCGCTGGCCGGGGCCGTCCGCCTGGCGCTGCTGGGGACGGACATCGATGAGGATGACGACGTGATCCTGCGCTATCGCGTCGAGCGAGGCAGGCGCCATGACTGACATCGATCCGGCCATGAGCCGGGAAGCGGGGCCCGGGAGCGCGGCCGCGGGCGTCGGCGCGAACACGCCCAGCGGCCTGCCGGCCACCCTGCCCACCGGTCTCAGCGAGGAGGAGGCCGCCGACCGTCGCGCCCGGGGCCTGGGCAACTCGGCGCCGCCGGCCACGACGCGGACGTACACGGCCATCGTCCGCGAGAACGTCTTCACCTTCGTCAACAACATCCTCTTCCTCATGGGCTTCGCCCTCGTCCTCGTGGGCCGGCCCTTCGATGCCTTCGTCTCGCTGGCCGTCATCAGCACCAACATCGTGGTGGGCATCGTCCAGGAGGTGCGCGCCAAGCAGACCCTGGACCGCATCGCCCTGCTGACGCGGCCGACGGCCAAGGTCGTGCGCGACGGTGAGGTACGCGAGGTCGGGCCAGAGGAGCTCGTCGTGGGCGACCTCGTGGCCGTCGAGGCCGGCGACCAGATCGTCGTGGACGGTCGCCTGGCGGAGGGTCGCATCGAAGTCGACGAGTCGCAGCTGACTGGCGAATCGGACCTCGTGCCCAAGCGGCCGGGCGACCAGGTCTACTCGGGCAGCTACCCGACCTCCGGGCGCGGCCGCTACGTGGCCGAGACCGTCGGCGAGGCCAGCCTGGCGGGGCGCATCACGACCGGTGCGCGCACGTTCCGACGGACGCTGACGCCGCTGCAGCGGGAGATCCAGGCCGTCATCCGCGTGACCCTGGCCATCGTCCTCTACCTGCAGCTGCTGCTCGTCGTCAAGAACGTGCTGCTGGACGTGCCGCTCGACGAGGCCGTCATCGAGGCCACGGTCCTGGTCGGCCTCATCCCCAACGGCCTCTTCGTGTCGATCGCCATCGCCTATGCCCTGGCCGCCGTGCGCATGACCCGCTACGGGGCGCTCGTGCAGCAGGCCAACGCGGTCGAGTCGCTCAGCCACGTGGACATGCTCTGCGTGGACAAGACGGGCACCCTGACGGCCAACCAGCTGCAGCTCGAGCAGATCCTGCCACTGGATGGCGAGGAGGCGCGCGCGCGATCGTCGGTGGCCCTCATGGTCGCCAGCAGCGCCGCGCTCAACAAGACGAGCGAGGCTATCGCGGCAGCCGTGCCGGCGCCGGGGCGGGTGCCCATCGCCGAGGCGTCGTTCTCGTCGGCACGCAAGTGGAGCGCGGTCAGCCTGCCGCCGGGTGACGAGGCGGGCGCGGCACCGGGTGGCACCTACGCCATGGGCGCCCCGACGTTCGTGAAGCGCTACCTCGCCGTGAGCGATCCAGAGTGGCGCAACATCGAGAGCCTCGTGGCCCACCATGCGTCGCAGGGCAAGCGCGTGCTACTGGCTGCCTGGAGCCCGGACACCTCCACCCTGAGCGACGAGGGTGACGCCTCCCTCCTGCCCGCCGATTCGCGGCCCTATGCGCTCATCGTCCTGCGGGACGTCCTGCGCCAGGATGCCGCGGAGACCCTGGCGCGCTTCCGCGAGATGGGCGTGGACGTGCGCGTCATCTCCGGGGACGACCCGGACACCGTGGCCACGCTGGCGCG
>JBFYUV010000322.1:0-14402 GCA_041299865.1 Chloroflexota bacterium | reverse complement strand
AGCGCCCTCCGCAGCGGCTCCAGCAGCTCCGGGAAGTAGCGCTCGAGCGGCTTGCGGTCGCGGCTCTGGAGGGTGAGGTCGTGGCCGTCGCGGAAGACCAGGGCCCGGAAGCCATCCCACTTGGGCTCGAAGAGCCAGTCCCCGTCCCGGGGCAGATCCGTGACAGCCTTGGCCAGCATGGGCTCGAGAGGGGGCATGACCGGCAGGCGCATGGGCGGCACGATAGCGTGCCCACCGATCGAGTGACGCGGGACGCGCCGATGGCCACCCGGTGGCCTGGCCACGACCTTCGTTCTCGGGCCCCGCGGATGACCCGGGCCGCGGGGAGCGCCCGGGTCCCGTGGTAGCCTCGAGGGCGTGTCTGCGCCCGGCTTCCGCGGTGATCCCTATCGCGTTCTCGACGTCCGCCACGACGCCCCGGCCGACGAGATCAAACGGCGTTGGCGCGAGCTGGCGCGCGAGCATCACCCCGACCGGGCAGCCCACGACGCTGAGGAGCGCGAGCGCCTGACGACCCGCATGGCACGCATCAACGCCGCCTACGACGTCCTGCGAGACCCGGTCCGACGGGCGCGCTATGACGCCAGCCCCCTGGCCCGGCGGGAGCGTTCCAGCGAGGGCCGGTCACCCGGCGGATCCGTGGGTCCCCCGCCGCCACCTCCGGCGCCGCCGGTCACGGCTCACTTCGACACCTCGGCGCTGTTCCGAAAGCGCAACGGCATCTCGTCGCGACGGCGGGCCATCCTGCGTTCCGGTCAGCAGCCCATCGACCGGCGCCTGTTCCAGCGCGGCCGCGACCTGCGGGCCAGCCAGCCCAACGGTCCGGTCCATCGGAGCATCGACCCGGCGAGCATCCGGGTGCCCAGTCTCGACGAGGCGCGTGCCACGGTCCTTGGCTTCGGGCGCTTCCACGGCCTGACCCTTGGTGAGGTCGCCGAGCGCGAGCCCACCTACATCGACTGGATCGCTGCCACCATCACCCGGGACCGCGACCTGGTCACGCGCGCTCGCGTCATCGCCAGCGACCTCGATGCCAAGGGAGTCGAGCGCCGCCCCCGCGTGTCCGCGACGTAGGGGCCGATCGCGCTGCCCGGCTCGCTGGCTCGCGAGACCGGGACCGAAGTGACGATGGACGGATGACTCCGCCGTCGTTCCCCTGTCGTGGGCCGGGCCGGAGATAGCCGGATGCTCCTGTTACTCGACTCGTGGCTCCGGGATGGCGGCCAGGCGGCTCGTGACGCGAGCCCGATGCACGGGTCGGCGCGGCACCACTTGCCTTGTCGGTCGCGGTTCATCCCGGGCCCGTGGTCAACGCCTCAGGGCCCGTACCCTCGTCTCAGGACGACGGCATGTCCGACGGTAGCCGAGGCCACCCGAGCGATGCAATGGCGACATCCTCCAGTGCACCTATGACCATTCGCCCCGAGGACCGCACCGCACTTCGGCGGACCGTACCGGCCGACCCTACATGGCACGCTCCAGGATGTTCGAGAGCTCTGCGTCTGTGAGCAGCACAGGGTTCGTCTGCATGCTGCTGCCGGGCGAATCGGCCACGACCGCGGCGATGTGCTCGCGGCCCATGCCGAAGGCCGACAGCCCGGGGACCCCCAGCCGTGCCA
Source organism: Chloroflexota bacterium (assembly GCA_041299865.1). Classification (GTDB taxonomy): domain Bacteria; phylum Chloroflexota; class Limnocylindria; order Limnocylindrales; family CSP1-4; genus JAFMJV01. The sequence goes on along the minus strand of JBFYUV010000322.1, from coordinate 12,783 downwards.
CCCAATCGCGCAGGGTCGTCGTGAGTGCCGACCGTGCCTCTTCGTCGCCGCAGCCTGGGGGCAGGCTGGCCAGGATGCGTCCGGCATCCGCGTAACGGTCCAGGACCGCTGCCCGCGGTGCCCGCTCCTCCAGGGCTGTGACGTTGGCCTCGATGGTCTGCCAGAGGACCGACCCACAGGCCATGCCGTGAGGGATGGGCAGCTGCGCACCCAGTGGGCTGGCCAGGCCGTGGACGGCTCCGAGCCCCGCATTGGCGAGGCAGATGCCGGACAGCAGGGCGGCATAGGCCATCTGGCTTCGGGCCGCCGGCGCCCCGGGGCCTGCCGGGTCCGCGTACCAGACCAGCAGACCTTCCCGCACGGCCGCCAGCCCGGATCGTGCCAGCTCATCCGTGACGGGCGTGGCGCGCTGCGAGGTGTAGGCCTCCAGCAGCTGCGTGAGCGCATCGAGTCCATTGGCAGCGATGAGAGGAGGTGGTGCCGTGGCTAGCAGGTCAGGGTCGACGACGGCGTCCGCCGGCACCAGTCGCTCATCGCGGAAGGAGCGCTTGTAGCCCTGCGGCCCGCGCTCGGTGATGACGGCGTTGCGGGTGGCCTCCGAGCCCGTGCCGGCAGTGGTCGGCACAGCCACCACGGGCAGCGCCGGGCCTCGGTAGGGGAGGCCGCGGCCGACGCCCTCGAGGTGGTCCATGAGACTGGTGCCGCTGCGCAGGAGACCGGCGATGGCCTTGGCGGTATCCAGGACGGCCCCACCGCCGATGCCCAGCACGACTTCCACCCCGGCTTCGCGGTGGCGGGTCAGCGGCCCCTCCACGTCGGCCGGCCCGGGCTCGCCCGTGACCGTGGCCGTGCCGACGATGGTCACGCCGGCGGCGGCCAGGCCCGCCTCGAGCTGCGCCCGACGCGGCGACTCATCGAACCAGGTGCCGCCGCTCACCAGGAGCACGCGCGACCCGTGCCCGGCTGCGATCCGCGGGACTGCCGCGAAGCTGCCGGAGCCGAAGGTGATGCGCGGCAGACGCCCGATGGTGAAGGAAGGCACGGTGACGGCCAGCCCGGCCAGGGCAGACACCGCGGCTGTGGGCGTCACTCCGGCCGCGTCCGGCCTTGGCTCCGGCGTGGTCATCGGTCCGCTGCGGACGTTGCGGGCGTCTCGGGATAGATGCCCGTGTAGAGCTCGCTGATGCGGTCCTCGGCCATCATCTCGCCCATGGCGGCGCGGAAGGCCAGGTAGTGCGGGGTCGTCTTGTGGTGCTGGTTGGCAGCCTCGTCCACGTACCACTCCCAGAGCACGAAGCGCGTCGGATCATCCCTGGACTGGGCCACGTCGAAGCGCAGGCAGCCCGGCTCCGCGACCGAGCCCAGGTGGTTGGCGCGGATCATCTCCCTGAAGTCGTCGACCCTGTCCGGCTTGACGTGGACGCGGACCAGCGCGATGAACATCTGACGACCTCCCTCTGGTGTTCGGGGTGGGCTCCCGCCGCGGCGGTGAGGCGATCCCCACGATCACCCCGGAGCGGCACGGCTCAGTAGACATCCCCCGGCTGGCCATAGTAGGCGCCCGGGCCGTGCTTGCGGTCGAAGTGGCGGCGCAGCAGGGCGTCCTGCACCTCCGGCACGGCAGGCTCCAGGGCCAGCGTGCGCAGGGCCATGGCGGCGGTGGCTTCCAGGGCGATGGCGTTCTCAGCCGCCAGGCGTGCATCACGTCCCCAGGTGAACGGGCCATGGGAACGCACCAGCACGGCAGGCATGCGCAGGGCCTCGTCACCGACCCGGCCGTTGATGGTCTCGATGATGACGTTGCCGGTCTCTGCCTCGTAGGGGCCCTCGATCTCGGCCTCCGTCATGTGGCGCGAGACGGGCACGGCGCCGCGGAAGTGATCGGCGTGCGTGGTGCCCAGGCAGGGGATGTCCCGTCCAGCCTGCGCGAAGGCGGCCGCGTACGAGGAGTGGGTGTGCACCACGCCGCCCACGTCCGGGAAGGCCTGATAGAGGCGCAGGTGCGTGGGCGTGTCACTCGAGGGGCGCATGCGACCCTCGAGCACGCTGCCATCCACCAGCGAGACGACCACCAGGTCCTCCGGCTGGACGGCCTCGCACGCCACGCCACTGGGCTTGATGACCAGCGCGCCGGCTTCCCGGTCCACGCCGCTCGCGTTGCCCCATGAAAGGACCACAAGCCCGGCCCTGGCCAGGTCGCGGTTGGCGTGGCAGACCTGTTCGCGGAGCGCCTCATCGATCATGCCGGCAGGATACCAGTTTGACGGTACGCATACGTTTGCATACACTCGCTTGCGTGCCGCACGCAGGTGCTGCGAGGTCGGCCGGGACTCGATGCGAGAGGGGCGAGGACATGGCGTTCGACGGGCTTCGGATCTGGTTCCTGACAGGCAGCCAGGACCTCTACGGTGAGGCAACGCTGCGGGCGGTCCGCGAGCAGTCGGCGGCCATCGTGGCTGGCCTCGGGGAAGCGCCTGACATCCCGGTCGAGATCGTCCACAAGCCGACCGTGACGACGCCGGACGGCATTCGCCGCGCCTGCCTGGACGCCAGCGCAGACGACGCCTGCATCGGCGTCATCGCCTGGATGCACACCTTCTCGCCAGCCAAGATGTGGATCGCCGGCCTGCAGGCGCTGCAGAAGCCGTTCCTGCACCTGCATACGCAGTACGGGCGCGACCTGCCCTATGCCGACATCGACATGGCCTTCATGAACCTCAACCAGTCGGCACACGGCGACCGCGAGTTCGGCTACATCGTGTCGCGGCTGCGCCATCCGGGCAAGGTCATCGCCGGGCACTGGCAGGACCCGGCCGTCCAGGCCCGCATCGGCGCCTGGGCAAGGGCCGCCGCCGGCGCCCACGAGGCGCGCCACCTGAGGGTCTGCCGCTTCGGCGACAACATGCGCGAGGTCGCCGTCACCGAGGGCGACAAGGTCGAGGTCCAGGCGCGCCTCGGCACCGCGGTGAACACCTATCCCATCAACGAGCTGGCGGCCACCGTGGGGCAGGTCGCCGACGCCGAGGTCGATCGCCTTTGCGCCGAGTACGACGAGGCCTACGAGGTCGTGCCCGAGCTGCGCCCGGGCGGCGAGCGGCGCGAGTCGCTGCGGGACGCCGCGCGCATCGAGCTGGGCCTACGCGCCTTCCTGGCGGAGGGCGGCTTCGGCGCCTTCAGCGACACTTTCCAGGATCTCGGCGCGCTCAAGCAGCTGCCGGGCATCGGCGCCCAGCGCCTCATGGCCGACGGCTACGGGTTCGCCGGCGAGGGTGACTGGAAGACGTCCGCGCTGGTGCGCATCGTCAAGGTCATGAGCCAGGGTCTCGGGGGCGGGGTGTCGTTCATGGAGGACTACACCTACGACTTCGGGGCGGCTGCCCCGCTGAGCCTCGGCGCGCACATGCTGGAGGTCTGCCCGACCATCAGCGCCGCCAGGCCGAGGTGCGAGATCCACCCCCTCTTCGTGGGCGAGCGCGAGGACCCCGTGCGCCTCGTCTTCACGGCTGCGGCCGGCCCGGGCGTCGTGGTGGGCCTCTGCGACGTGGGCACCCGGCTGCGCCTCGTGGCCAACGAGATCGACGCCGTGGCGCCGCCACAGGATCTGCCCAGGCTACCGGTGGCCCGGGCGGTCTGGAAGCCTCGCCCGAACCTGTCCACGGCTGCGGAGGCCTGGCTGCTGGCCGGTGGTCCCCACCACACCTGCTTCAGCCAGGGCGTCGGCCTCGAGGTCCTCGAGGACTTCGCCGAGATGGTGGGCGTGGAGCTGCTGGCCATCGACGAGGACACGAACGCCCGCAGCTTCCGCCGCGAGCTGCGCTGGAACCAGGTCTACTGGCACCTCGCCCGCTCGGTCTGACCTGCTAGCCTGCCGCCTCGAGGGCCCGTGCCCGGATGGCGCGCAGCCGCTTCATGGCATCGTTGGCCCCGCGACCGAAGTAGTCGTGCAGCGTCCGATACTCCGCGTACAGTTCGTCGTAGACGGCGGCGCGGGCGGCATCCGGCTCGTAGCGCTCATCGCGCAGGCGTGCCATCCGGGCTGCGGCATCCTCGATGCGGTCGTAACCGCCGGCCTCCGCGCCGGCTGCCACGGCCGCCCACATGGCGGAGCCCAGGGCCGGCGTCTGCGGAGACGCCGCCACGGAGATGCGCCGCCTCGTGACGTCGGCGTAGATCTGCATGAGCAGCCGGTTGCGCTCCGGCAACCCGCCGCAGGCGACGATGTCGTTGACGGGCACGCCGGAGGCCTCGAACGACTCGACGATCATGCGCGTGCCGTAGGCGGTGGCCTCGATGAGGGCTCGGTAGATCTCAGGTGCGGTGGTGGCCAGGGTGGCGCCCAGCAGCAGGCCGGAGAGGTCCACGTCCACGAGGATAGAGCGGTTGCCGTTCCACCAGTCGAGCGCCACGAGACCCGACTGGCCGGGTGCCAGCCCGGCCGCCTCGCGCTCTAGGATGGTGTGGACGTCCACGCCCCCACGCTCGGCCTGGCGGTGGTACGCCGGCGGCACGAGGTTGTCCACGAACCAGGCGAAGATGTCGCCCACGGCCGACTGGCCGGCTTCGTAGCCGAAGAGCCCGGGCAGGATGCCGTCTTCCACGACGCCGCACATGCCCTCCACGACGGCGGTCTTCTCGCCCATGACCATGTGGCAGATGGACGTGCCCATGACCATGACCATGCGTCCGGGCTCGGTCACGGTCGCGGCCGGCACGGAGACGTGGGCGTCGACGTTGGCGACGGCCACGGCGGTGCCCGGGCGCAGGCCGGTCCAGGCGGCCGCCTCTTCGGTCAGGGCCCCGGCCTTGTCGCCGATGGGCACGATGGTACGTGACATCTTCTGGTCCACGACGTCCGAGAGACGCGGGTCGAGGGCCGCGAAGTAGTCGGCCGTCGGGAAGCCGTCCTGCTTGGACCAGATGGCCTTGTAGCCGGCCGTGCAGCTGTTGCGCGTCTCGACCCCGGTGAGTCGCCAGATGACCCAGTCGGCGGCCTCGATGAGGCGGTCCGCAGCGTCGTAGACGGCCGGTGCCTCGTCGAGGATCTGGAGCGCCTTGGAGTAGAACCACTCGGACGAGATCTTGCCGCCGTAGCGGGGCAGCCAGGCCTCGCCACGATCGCGGGCGACCGCGTTGATGCGGTCGGCCTCCGGCTGTGCGGCGTGATGCTTCCAGAGCTTGACCCAGGCATGGGGTTGGCGGCGCAGCTCGGGCAGCACGCAGAGGGGCGTGCCGTCCGCCTTGGTGGGCAGCATCGTGCAGGCCGTGAAGTCGATGCCCACGCCCACCACCAGCGCGGGGTCCACGCCGGCGGCCGCCAGCGCGGCCGGCACGGCCTGCTGATAGGTGCGCAGGTAGTCCTCGGGATCCTGCAGGGCCCAATCGGGAGCCAGCCTGACGTCATCGTCGGGGGCCGGCAGCTGCGTGTCGATGACTCCGTTGGCGTAGCGATAGACGCTGCTCCCGAGCTCCCGCCCGTCGGCCGTGTCGATGACGACGGCACGACCGGATTCGGTCCCGAAATCGACACCGACGACGTAGCTGGGCATGGTCAGGCTCCTTCCGCTGGATGAGTGGGCACCGGTCCGGTCGACGCGCGTATCACGAGCTCCGGTTGCAGGACGGGATGGCTGTCAGTCACGGCCGCGTCGGGGCCGATGACGAGATCGAGAGCTGCCACGACCATCGCCTGGGTGGGCATGCGAACGGTGGTCAGGGCCGGGACGCTCACGGCGGCCACCGGGATGTCGTCGAAGCCCGAGATGGAGACGTCCGTGGGCACTCGCAGGCCGCGCCGCTGGGCGGCATGCAGCATGCCGATGGCCAGCACGTCCGTGGGTGCCACGATGGCCGTCGGCGGCCGCGAAAGGTCCATGAGGACGTCCAGCGCCTCTACGCCACCGGCGAAGTCGTTGGCGGCGTCGACGAGGTACTCCGGGCGGCGGGCCAGCCGATGCCGGGCGAGCGACTGGAGGTAGGCATCCTCGCGCTCGGTGATGTCACCCAGGCGTTTGGGCCCCGCGAACGCGATGCGCTGGTGGCCCATGCGGGCCAGGTGATCGACGACGGAGGCCATGCCGGCCCGGTTGTCCACGCTGACGGTCGGGATGCCGCTCTCCCGCGAGCCGTGCCAGAGGGCCACCACCGGGATGCTGGTGTCCTTGAGGTCCTCGATGAGCTCGGGGCGGTCACGCAGGTCACCCAGGAAGAGGAGGGCGTCGCAGTGGCGCGCCTCCAGGATGCCCCACAGCGCCACGGCTTCGTCAGCGCTCTGGTGGGCGTGCCCCAGGACGACGTTGTAGCCCCGGCGGTTGGCCTCCAGGGAGGCGGCCTCGATGGCGCCCGCGAAGAAGGGATCGGTGACGTCACGGACGATGACCCCGAGCAGCATCGTGGACGCGCCGCGCAGGCCGCGGGCGAGGGGGTTGGGCCGGTATCCCAGGCGCTCGGCGGTCTCAGTGACGCGCTGCCGGGTGGCCTCCGCGATGGGCACGGCCGTGGGTGTCCCGGACAGGACGCGCGAGACCGTGGACTGCGAGACACCCGTGGCCAGGGCGATGTCACGCATCGTCGGCGCTACGGTGCTGCCGCGCTGGGGCTGCGTTCGGGTGACGACCCGCCGATGGCCTGCCTTGCACGAAGCCCGCGCCACGACGATCTGCCCTCCGTGCTTCTCCTGCCCGCCGCCGTGGCTCGCCCGTCCGCTCTGCTGGACGACGCCGGCGTCCCGGTTTGACGTACAGCATACGTGTGCATACACTCGTTTGCACGCGCTGCTCAGGCACGGGGCGGTGAGTCCCGCGTCGGCGCCGAGGGAAGAGGACCGGATGCTTGCCACCGCGCCAGCAGAGCTCGAGACCACGCCCGCCCCGGGACCGATCCTCGAGATGCGCGCCATCGAGAAGCGCTTCCCAGGCGTGCACGCGCTGGCCGACGTGAGCATGGAGGTCCTGCCCGGCGAGGTGCACGCCCTGGTCGGCGAGAACGGTGCAGGCAAGTCCACCCTCATGAAGATCCTGGCCGGCGTCTACATGCCCGATGGCGGCGAGATCGTCTACAAGGGCCGCCCCTACGCCCCGCGCACCCCGCGCCAGGCCATCAACGCGGGCATCGTGACCATCTATCAGGAGCTCAACCTCGTCCCCGAGCTGACCATCACGGAGAACATGTTCCTGGGCACGGAGCTGCACCGGGGACCCCTGCTGGAATGGCGAGCCATGCACGCGCGTTCGCGCGAGCTGCTTGCCCGGCTCCATCTCGAGATCAACCCACGCACCGTCATCAGCCGACTGGGTGTCGGGCAGCAACAGATGGTCGAGGTCGCCAAGGCCCTCCTGCACCAGGCGGACGTCATCATCATGGATGAGCCCACCGCCGCCCTGAGCCTGCGCGAGATCGACGACCTCTTCCAGATCGTCCGCGAGCTCAAGGAGCATGGCGTCTCCACCATCTTCATCAGCCACCACCTGGACGAGGCCTTCGCGCTCTCAGACCGGATCACGGTCCTTCGAGACGGCCAGCACGTGGCCACGCGAGCCACCCGCGAGCTGACCAGGACCGAGCTCATCGGGCTCATGGTCGGTCGCGAGCTTGCCGAGCGCGCTCCCAAGAAGCCCGTTCCGCCGGGTGCCGAGATCCTGCGCGTGGAGGGCCTGACGCGCCGGGGTGTCTTCGAGGACGTCAGCTTCACGGCTCGCGCCGGGGAGGTCGTGGGCCTGGCGGGACTGGTGGGGGCCGGCCGGACGGAGGTCGTGCGCGCTATCTTCGGGGCCGACCCGATCGATGCCGGGATCATCCATATCGATGGCCAGCCGGTCAGCATCAGGAGCCCGCGCGACGCCATCGATCACGGCATCGCCCTGCTGACCGAGGACCGCAAGGGCCAGGGCCTGATCCTGATCTTCGACGTTCGCGAGAACATCTCGCTCGCGGTCCTCGACCGCCTCACGCGCGGCCAGTTCACCAGTCGGTCGAAGGAGACGGACCTGGCGTCGGCGTTCATCGACCGCCTGGCCATCAAGGCCTCCAGCCAGCAGCAGCTGGCCCTGAACCTCTCCGGCGGCACCCAGCAGAAGGTCGTGCTCAGCAAGTGGCTGGCAGCCAAGGCCAGGGTCATCATCTTCGACGAGCCGACGCGCGGCATCGACGTGGGCGCCAAGGCCGAGATCTACGCCATCATGAATGAGCTGGCGGCCCAGGGTGACACCATCCTCATGGTCAGCTCCGAGCTCCCGGAGATCCTGGCCATGAGCGACCGGGTCCTGGTGATGCAGGGTGGCCGGATCCGCGGCGAGCTGTCACGCGCCGAGGCCACCCAGGAGCGCATCATGGCCCTGGCCACGGAGTCTGGTCCTGGAGCTGGACCCGGCCTCGGCGGCGACCGCGACTCCGGTGACGGTTCCGGCGCCCTGGCAGGCATGGGTGGCGCAGGAGTCAGCCAGTGACCGAGTCGGGCACCACCACCAGCCGCTCCTCCGCGCTCTTCAAGAGCATCGTCTCGGGAGCTGGTCCGGCGCTGGTGCTCATCGCCATGGCCGTCGCGCTCTGGATCATGTCGCCGGCCTTCCGCTCGCCCACCAGCCTGCTGCTCATCGGGCTCGAAGCCTCGGCCCTCGGCCTGGTTGCCGCCGGCCAGACCTTCGTCATCCTCACCGGTGGCATCGACCTCTCCGTGGAGGCCATGGTCTCGTTCTGTGGCGTCATCGCCGCCATCCTCATCGCCGGCACCAACGTCAGCGGTGGCCAGCTGGCGGGGGGCTTCCCCTCCTGGGTGGCCATCCCCATCGCGCTGGCGGCAGGCATGGCCATCGGCGCCGGGCAGGGCGTCCTCATCACGGCCTTCCGCATGAACCCGCTCATCGTCACGCTCGGGGTCAGGTCGGTGCTGCTTGGATTCGCGCTGGTGCTGTCGCGAGGCTCAGGCATCTACATCAAGAAGGACGATCTGCTCGGCGCCCTGACCGGGCATGTCGGCGTCCTGGGCTTCAACATCCCCGTGCCGCTCATCCTGACCATCGTCATCTACACGATCTGCTGGATCGTCCTGAAGAACACCAAGTTCGGGCGGTACACCTACGCCATCGGTGGCAACGAGACGGCCGCTCGCCTGTCCGGCGTGCGCACATCGCTGACGAAGGTCTCTATCTATGCCATCTCAGGCTTCCTGGCCGCCATGGCCGGCATCCTGGTCATGGGTCGCCTCGAGTCGGGCGCCTACCAGAACGGCACCAACCTGACGCTGATGTCCGTGGCCGCCGTGGTCATCGGAGGCACCTCGCTGACGGGCGGTGTGGGCGGCATCTGGGGCACGCTCATCGGCGTCTTCATGATCCGGCTCGTGGATGCCGGGCTCGTCTACATGTCGTTCCCATCGCAGGCCAAGGAGATCATGATCGGCACGATCATCGTCCTGGCCGTGCTTCTCGACACGGCGCGCCGCGGCCAGATCCCGTGGTTGACGCTGAGACTGAGGGGAGGTGATCCGGGAGGCTGAGCATGGGGAGGGTTGTGCCCATCGGGGCGCCCTTCAAAGGAGGCGCTGGATCGGGTCGATCCAGCGGGATCGATAGGAGGAGAGTCCACATGCGGAACCCTGGTTCCCACTTCAAGGCCGCTGCGCTCCTGACCGCCCTGGCGATCGTGGGCAGCGGCGCGGCCGTGACGGCACAGGACGAGGAGAGCAAGACCATCGGCTTCGTGCCGCCGGCCCTCACGAGCCCGTTCCACGTGGCCATGGCCGACGGCGCCACCAAGCGTGGCGAGGAAATGGGCTGGACCGTCGATGTCCAGGCCCCCACGAGCGAGGGTGACTTCGCTGCCTTCGTGACGACCGTCGAGCAGCTCCTCGAGAAGGGCGTCGACGGCCTCAGCATCAACCCCATCGGCACCGACTCCGCGGTGACCGCCGTCAAGGCCGCCAACGCCAAGGGTGTGCCCATCATCGCGCACAACTTCATCACGCCGTTCTCCGAGGGCGACGTCCTCTCGTACATCGGGTATGACCAGTGGGGCGGTGCCGAGAAGCTGGCTGCCCACACCTGCGAGCTCCTGGCCGGAAAGAACGGCACGACTGCTGCCGAGACGCCCGGCAAGGTCTACATCCTGCTGGGCATCGACTCGATCTTCTCGCATCGGCGCACCGGCGGCTTCAAGGCCGGCCTGGAGAAGAACTGCCCCAACGTCGAGGTGGTCGGCGAGCAGACGGCCAACTGGGTCCGCCAGGATGGTCAGGCCGTGGCCTCGGTCGCCTGGCAGACTGACCCTGAGATCGATGTCTTCTATGGCAACAGCGACGAGATGGCCATCGGAGCGGCCCTGGCCGGCGAGCAGCTGGGCAAGAAGATCAACGAGGACTTCTTCGCGGTCGGCATCGATGGCAACCCGCCCACGCTGGACCTGCTGAAAGAGGGCAAGTTCAGCGCCACGCTCGGCGTGGACCCACCGAACATGGGCAAGACCACCGTCGATACCCTCGCCAAGATCTTCGCCGGCGAAGAGGTGCCCCTGGTCACGCTCACCCCGTCGGTGGTCGTGACCCCGGAGAACCTGGAGGCCTACCTGGCCGGTGAGCTCTGGACGGAGCCTGTTGCGGGCGCGCCCGAGCTCGACAACGACATGCCCACGGTGCCGGAGGAGTAAGTCACCTCTGTCGCGTGGTCGATGGACTGCGCGGATCGGGCTGAAGGGCCCTGTCGAGGGTCGCCGGGCTGGTGGAGCATCAGTCGCGCCACCGGTCCGTCGGCTCTCGACAGGTCGAAGAGGCGGGGTCGCTTGACCCCAGCAAGGAAAGGAGAGGTACATGGTTGCCACTCGCGTGCATCGGTCCCTGGCACTGCTGACGGCGATGGCCCTGACGGCCTCGGCGGTCGCAGTGACCGGCGGGACCGTGGCGGCCCAGGACGAGGGCAAGTTCTGCAGCGGCACGAACATCGTCTTCTTCCCCGGTGGGACGCAGGGCGGCCCATTCGAGACCGTCGTGGCCAACGGGGCCAAGGCGGCCGAGCTGGCCCTCGGCCCGTCCGTGCAGTACGTCTGGTCCGACTGGGATCCGTCGAAGATGATCACCCAGTTCGGCGAGGCCGTGGCCACGAGCCCGGATGGCATCGCCGTCATGGGCCACCCCGGTGACGATGCCTTCAAGCCGCTCATCGACGAAGCTGTCGCGGCCGGCATCGTCGTCACCGTCATGAACACCGAGCTTCCGGAGACGCAGGCGGCCAACATCACCGCGGGCACCGGCTACGTCGGCGCCGTGCTCTACAAGGCCGGCGGTGACCTCGCCCGGGAGGCCATCAAGCGCGGCGGCCTGGCGGCCGGCGACAAGGTCTTCCTTTGGGGCCTGGAAGCCCAGCCCGGCCGCGGCCAGCGGACCCTGGGCATCCATGACGCCCTCACCGAAGCCGGCATGGACGTCATCTATCTGGAGATCGATGACGCCACGAACGCCGACCCGTCGGCCGGCATCTCCACCTTCACGGGCATGGCATCTGCCAATCCCGAGCTCAAGGCGGCCTTCTTCGATCACGGCAACGTGACGTCGACGGCGCAGGCCTACCTGGAAGCGGCGGGCATCGCGCCCGACGCTGTCTACGTGGCCGGCTTCGACCTGGCCCCGGCCACCATCGCCGCCATCCAAAGCGGCTACGTGGACCTGGCCATCGACCAGCAGCAGTGGCTGCAGGGCTTCGAGGCCATCGCCCAGATCTGCCTCTCGGCCAACTACGGCTTCAGCGGCCTCTTCGTTGACACCGGCGGCGGCTTCGTCGACGCCAGCAACATCGACATGGTCGCGCCGCTCGTCGAGCAGCAGATCCGCTAGTGACCGACCAGCACGCCGTGGTGGACGGCGTGCCGGCTGGCGAGGGCTCGGGCCCTCGCCAGCCGGCCTCGCTGCGCCTCGAGCTCCGCAACGTCTACAAGTCCTTCGGCGGCGTCCAGGTCCTGCAGGACGTCAGCTTCCAGCTGGCCAGAGGTGAGGTCGTGGGGCTGCTGGGCGACAACGGCGCCGGCAAGTCCACGCTCATCAAGGTCATCACCGGCGTCCACCAGCCGGACCGGGGAGAGATCTGGTTCAACGGACAGCGGGTCAACGGCCTGGACGTGCAGCGGGCTCGGGCCCTCGGCGTCGAGACCGTCTTCCAGGAGCGTGCCCTCGCGGAGCAGCTGCCGCTCTGGCGCAACATCTTCATGGGCCGCCCCATCGCCGGCCGCTTCGGGTTCCTGCGAGTGGGCGAGATGCGCCGCATCACCCAAGGGCTCATGAGCGAGGAGATGGGCTTCACGTCCGCCGTGCTGACGCCGGACACGACGGTCACCGGGCTCTCCGGCGGAGAGCGCCAGGGCCTGGCCATCGTGCGCGCGCTCTACTTCGAGGCGGACATCATCATCCTCGACGAGCCGACCATGGGCCTCTCGCTCAAGGAGACGGAGAAGCTGCTGCGCTTCGTGGACGGCATCCGCACGGCCGGCAAGTCGGCCATCTTCATCGACCACAACATCTTCCATGTCTACTCGGTGGCCGACCGCATCGTCATCATCGATCGCGGACGCGTGGCAGGCGAATTCCCGACCTCGCGTTACAGCCTCAACGAGCTCATGGACATCATGCGCGAGATCGCCTCGACCGGGAGCTTCTCGTCCGATCGCCTGGACGCCTCCCCGACTGTCCCGGAGACGATGGCATGAGCAGCGCGCAGGCCGCGCCCGCCCAGAAGGTAAGCCCTGCGCACCTCGACTACGAAGTCGATGCCAAGGAGTGCCGCGGCCTGGCTGGAACGATACACAGCC
>JBFYUV010000320.1:0-3358 GCA_041299865.1 Chloroflexota bacterium | reverse complement strand
GCCAAGGGCCAGTCGCCTCACGTGCTGCTCATGACCGCCACGCCCATCCCGCGCACGCTGGGGCAGGTGCTCTACGCGGACCTGGACGTCACGGACCTGCGTTCGGCGCCGGCGGGCCGGGCGGGGACCCGGACCGGGATCCGCCGCCCTCTCGACCTGGGACCGACCTGGGACCGGGTGCGCCGGGAGGCGGCGGCCGGTCATCGCACGTTCGTCGTCGTGCCCCACATCGACCCGCTGGGCTCCGACGAGGGTGACGCCGCGGCCACGGGGGGTGGCGACGAGGCCATGCCCGTGTCGCTCCCCGCGGAGGGCGGCCTGGCCGCCGCCACGGGCGCGGAGGAGGTGGCCGGGCGCCTGCGGACGATGCTGGCGCCGCTGCGGGTCGGCCTCGTCCACGGCCGACTGCGGGCCGACGACCGCGATGCGGAGATGACGCGCTTTCGCGACGGCGACCTGGACGTCCTGGTGGGCACGACCGTGGTGGAGGTCGGCGTGGACGTGCCGGAGGCGACCATGATGGTCGTCCTCAACGCCGATCACTTCGGCCTCTCGCAGCTCCACCAGCTCCGCGGCCGCGTCGGCCGTGGCGCCGCGGAATCGTTCTGCGTGCTGGTAGCCGACGTTCCGGACGACAGCATCGCCGCGCTGCGCCTGGCCGCCGTGCGTGCCACCAACGACGGCTTCGAGCTCGCCGAGCAGGACTGGCAGCTGCGTCGGGAGGGAGATGTGCTGGGGCTCGCCCAGAGCGGCCTGCCGCGCTTGCGGCTGGCTTCCCTGGCCCGCAGCGATGACCAGGCGCTGGCCGTCCACTGTCGTGGCGTGGCCGAGTCGATGCTCGACGAGGACGGCCGACTGCTGCCCGCCTACCTGCCCTTCGGCGCCGAGCTCGAGCAGGGCTGGCTGGCTGCGGTCGCCGCCGGCGAGGGAGCCGCCGAGGAGGCCGTGGGTGCCTGAGGCCGGCCGCGTCATCACCGGCAGCGCCGGCGGCCTGCGGCTGGACGCGCCCGGGCCGGGCACGCGGCCGCTGAGCGACCGCGTCAAGCAGGCCCTCTTCTCGCTCCTGGAGGCAGAGCGCCCGGATGTCTGGAGGCACGCCTTCCTGGACCTCTTCGCGGGTTCCGGGGCGGCCGGCATCGAGGCGCTCAGCCGCGGCGCGCCCCGGGCCGTCCTCGTGGAACGTGACGGGCGGGCGGCCGCCATCGTGGAGCGCAATCTCGAGCGCACGGGCCTGGGTGCCCGGGCGCGGGTCGTGCGGCGCGATGTGGCCGCCTTCCTAGCCGGCGCGTCGGCCGGTGCCGTGGAGGCCCCCTTCGGCTGTGTCTTCGTCGACCCTCCGTACGCCCAGGTCGGCGACCTGCTGGCCAGCCTGGAGCGCCTGGCGGCGCCGGGTTCCGGCTGGCTGGACGAGGCGGCCCTGGTGGTCGCCAAGCACTTCTGGAAGGTCCCGCCACCCGATCGCGTGGGGGGCCTGGCACGGATCCGCGAGCGGCGCTTCGGCGAGACCGCGCTGAGCGTGTATCGTCGCGCCAGCGAGACCGCTGCTGGAGAGAGCTGATGCGCCTGGCCGTCTACCCGGGATCCTTCGACCCCACCACCTTCGGCCACCTCGACGTCATCGAGCGTGCCAGTCGCCTCTTCGACGAGCTGCTCGTGGCCGTCCTCGTCAACACCCGCAAGTCACCCAGCAGGGCCGCGCACGAGCGCGCCGCCATCCTTCGCCTGGCCATCGACGAGGAGCTGGGCGGGTCGGCGGCCGGCATCGAGGTGGTCGCCTTCGAGGGGCTTACCGTGGACCTCGCGCGGCAACGCGGCGCGATGGCCATCGTGCGCGGCCTGCGCGCGCTCAGCGACTTCGAGAACGAGCTGGCCATCGCCCACATGAACCGCAAGCTGGCGCCCGACGTGGACACCGTCTTCTTCATGACCGGCGTGGAGCATGCCTATCTGAGCTCCAGCCTGGTGCGCGAGATCGCGGCCTTCGGCGGCGACATCAGCGCCATGGTGCCGGGCGCCGTAGCGCGCAGCCTGATGGGCGATGAACGAGCCTGAGGTCGTGGGGCCCATGGATGGGACGCCACGCCGCGGCCATCGTCCGGGCTTGCCGGGTGGCCGGTCCGCTCACGCCGGTCAGCGAGGCCCCAGCCCTCGACAGACGCTCGCTTGGGCTACAATGCCGAGTCGTCCTTGCCGTCCACAGGAGCCCGTGCCATAGACCTCATGTTCCTCATCGAGCGGCTTGATGCTCTGATCGAGCAGGGCCGCCGCGTGCCCATGAGCAATGCCGTGATGGTCGACAAGGTTGCCGCCACCGATCTCATCGAGCAGCTCCGCGTCGCCGTGCCTGAGGAGGTCCGCCAGGCCAAGCGCATCAACGAGGAGTCGTCCCGACTCGTGGAGCGTGCCCAGGACGAGGCCGAGCGCATCATCGCGCGGGCCCAGGAGCAGGCCGCCTTCCTCATCGAGGAGCGCGAGCTGACCCGAGCGGCCGAGCAGCGCTCGGCGGAGATCATCGAGGAGGCCAGGGCTGAGGCCCAGGAGATCCAGCAGGGCGCGGATGCCTACGCCGCCAGCGTTCTCGTGAAGCTCGAGGGCGAGGTCGTCAAGGCGCTGCAATCCATCCGGCGCGGGCTCTCCGCGCTGGACGAGCGCTTCCCGCCGGACGGCGCCGAGGCCGCGGAGTCCGCCAGCGCCGAGCGGACCCATGCTCAGCTATAACGTCGCGGAGCTGCTGCGCGCGGCCCCCGGCACGAGCGAGCGGCTCGTCATCGACGAGGCAGTGCTGAGCATCGCGGAGGGCCTGGTGCTGACGCGTCCGGTGCGCGGCCAGGTGCGCCTCTCGCACTCGGGTCGCGGCATCCTCGTCCAGGGCCACCTGGAGACAGCCCTCGCCGAGCAGTGCTCGCGCTGCCTGCGGCCCGCGGAGGCCCCCCTCGGCGTGGATCTCGACGAGGAGGCCCTGCCGTCGCTCGACCTGGCCACCGGCCAGCCCCTCGACACCAGCGACGAGCCAGATGTCATGCGACTCAGCGATCACCACGAGCTGGACCTGGAGTCGGCCATCCGGGACGCCATCTCGCTGGCGGAGCCCATCGCCCCACTCTGCCGTCCGGACTGCCCGGGTCTCTGCAAGACCTGCGGCCAGGACCTGGCCACGGCCCCCGATCATGCCCACCCCGACGAGGTCGATCCGCGGCTGGCCGCGCTGGCCGACCTGCGCGAGCAGCTGCAGTAACCGGCGCTGCGGCGCCGATCGACAACACGCCACCCAGTAAGGAGTAGAGGTCACCCATGGGAGTCCCCAAGCGGCGCGTCTCGAGCACTCGCAAGCGGGAGCGCCGCTCCCACCATGCGCTCA
>JBFYUV010000319.1:0-7503 GCA_041299865.1 Chloroflexota bacterium | reverse complement strand
GACCTGGCAGGTGCCGTCAAGTACGACACGGGCGATATCCGCGACGTCCTCGAGCGGGCCTCTGCTCGCTCGACTGCCCCGCGGGTCGCGGCCGGTGCGGTCTGTCGTCAGCTGCTCGCCGCGTGCGGCGTGTCCATCTGGTCGTTCGTCGATCAGCTCGGCCCGGTGCGCGTCTTCGACGGAGTGGACGACCCCGTGGCGCACGTGCCCGTCGGTTGGGCCGAGCAGGACCGGCGGGCCCCCACGCCCCTGCGCTGCCCGGACCCGGCGGCCGAGGCGGCCATGATGGCGGAGGTGGACGCGGCCATCATGGCGGGCGATTCGGTGGGCGGCTCCTTCGTAGTGGTCGCTGAGGACATGCCCGTGGGCATCGGCTCCAGCGCGGAGTGGGACGCCCGCCTTGACACGGCCATCGCGGCCGTGCTCATGGGCATCCAGGCCGTCAAGGGCGTCGAGATCGGCCTCGGCTTCGGTGTCGTGAGCCGGCGCGGCAGCGCGGTCCACGACGAGGTCGTGCCGGGTGCCCCCGGCTGGGCACGCAAGACGAACCGGGCGGGCGGCACGGAGGGCGGCATGAGCAACGGAGCTGCCATCGTGGCGCGCGTGGCCGTGAAGCCGGTGTCCACGCTACGCAAGCCGCTCGACGCCGTGGACCTCGAGACCGGCGAGGTGCGCCGCGCCCACATCGAGCGCAGCGACGTGGCCATCATGCCGCGGGCTGCCGTGGTGGGCGAGGCCATGCTGGCCCTGGCCCTCGCAGACGCCCTGCTGGCCGACCTGGGTGGCGACACGATCGGTGATGTCCGCGCGGCCGTGCGCCGCCGCCGTGCCCGTTCGGCAGGTCCGCGTGGCCGGCGCAGCGAGGCGGGCGGCGAGCTCTCCAGCCTCCCCGAGACGGCCGCCGAGGCGGCCACGCCGGTGAGCGGCCAGGACGCCTGATGGTCGACGGGCTGACCTTCCGGCTGCTCGGCCAGGGCATCGCCTACTCGGCCTCGCCGGCCATGATGGCGGCCGCCTTTGCCGCCCTGGGCCTGCCTCATCGCTACGTCCTGGCGGATGTCGTCCCCGACGAGGTCCCGGCCACCGTGGCCGGCCTGCGTGCCGCCGATGCCGGTGGCGCCAACGTGACCGTGCCCCACAAGGCGATCGTGGCAGCGCTCATGGATGAGCTCTCGGACATGGCCCGCGAGGCCGCCGCCGTCAACGTCGTCGTGCGTGACGGGAGCCGCCTGATCGGTCACAACACGGACGTGCCGGCGACCGTCGAGGCGCTTCAGCGGCTGCGCCCGGGCGGCATCGGCCACGCCGTCGTGCTGGGTGCCGGCGGTGCGGGACGCGCCGTGCAGCTGGCCCTGGCCCACGTGGGCGCCGGCCGAACCAGCATCCTGCGCCGCTCGGATGGCTCGATGGCCCGCCTGGCGGACGAGCTGGCCGCAGCCGACCTGCTCGTCAATGCCACGCCGGTGGGCACCGGGAGCGACGACAGCCCGGTGCCAGCGACACTGCTGCGCCCAGGTCTGGCGGTCCTGGACCTCGTCTATCGACCCAGCCCCACGCGGCTCGTGCGGGAGGCCCGAGCCGCCGGCGCGCCGGCGGAGGCCGGGGCGGGCATCCTGCTGGGCCAGGCCTGCCGATCGCTCGAGCTGTGGCTCGGCGGGGTGGCCCCGGTGGAGAGCATGCGCGCGGCCCTCGATGCGGAACTCGGAGGACGCTCGGATGCCTGATGCGATCGTCCTCGTGGGCCTCTCCGGCAGCGGCAAGTCCACGGTCGGCCACCTCCTCGCGCAGCGGCTGGGACGGCCGCTCGTGGACCTCGACGCGGACATCGCAGCGCGGGAGGGTAACCACCCGGCGAACCTCATCCGGGAGCGGGGCGAGGCCACGTTCCGCGAGATCGAGTCGGCCGTGCTGGCCCAGGCCTGCCGGGTCGAGGGCGCCGTCATCACCACCGGGGGCGGCGCCGTCATCGACGCGCTCAACCGCTGGCAGCTATGGGAGGCCGGGACGGTCGCCTGGCTGGACGCGCCGGACGACGTGCTGCTGGCGCGGCTGGCCGAGCACGACGAGGCCCGGCCGATGCTGGATGGCGATGCGGCCGGCCGGCTGGCATCGCTACGCGCAGAGCGGATGCCCTTCTACCGCGCCGCCGACGTGCGCCTCGACGCCTCCGGCTCGCCCGAGCAGGTGGCCGACGCCGTCGCCGCCGCCGTCGACCGACGGCCTCCCCCGTCCGCACGTCCGGCCTCGCGGCGGCTCTTCGACGGCGAGGTGCGGCGCGACCATCCCATGGGGCCACGGACGGCGCGCGTCGTCCTCGGCCGCGATCTCGACGACACGGTCCTGGGCGACATCCTCGCCACGGCCAGCACCGGGGCCCCGGTCATCGTCGCCGATCGACGCCCGGCCAGCCTGCTCCCCGGTCTCATGGCCGCCTTGCCCAGCGAGCGCCGCCTGGCCATGAGCGCCGGTGAGCGCGGCAAGCGCCTGCGCGCCGTGGAACGGCTGCTGGAGGCGGCCAGCGCCATGGGTGCCGAGCGTGGCGATGCCTGGGTCGGGGTGGGCGGCGGCACGACCACCGACGTGGTCGGCGCAGCCGCAGCGCTGTACCTGCGGGGCGTGCCCTTCGTGGC
Source organism: Chloroflexota bacterium (assembly GCA_041299865.1). Lineage (GTDB taxonomy): Bacteria > Chloroflexota > Limnocylindria > Limnocylindrales > CSP1-4 > JAFMJV01. Next base: position 4,873 of record JBFYUV010000319.1, on the reverse strand, counting down.
CCTGCCGACGACCTGGCTGGGCATGACGGACGCAGCCATCGGCGGCAAGGTCGGCGTGGACCTCTCGGCTGCCAAGAATGCTGCGGGCGCGTTCTGGCCGCCGGTCGCCATCGTGGGCGACATGGCGGCCCTGCGCACCCTGCCGCGCTCACGTCGGCTGGACGGCATGGCCGAGTCGCTCAAGGCCGGGCTCATCGGCGATCCCGGCCTCTGGCGTCTCGTCGAGATCCGCGGCCGCGCGGCCCTGCGCGACGACGAGGCCGCCCGCTTCGCCATCATCGACCGCTCCGTGCGGCTCAAGCTGGGCGTCGTGGACCGCGACCCCTTCGAGTCCGGCGAGCGCCGCTCGCTCAACCTCGGTCACACGCTCGGCCACGCCCTGGAGGTCGAGAGCGGCTACCGCCTGCCGCACGGCCATGCGGTCGTGCTGGGCCTGCGCGCCGTGGCCGCCATCGCCGCCGGGCGCGGCGCGGAGCCGGACCTGGCCGAGCGCATCGACGACGTCGTGGCCGGCCTTGGCTACCGACTGCGGCGCGCCTTCGACCCCGCGATCGTGGCGCACGCCCTGGGCAGCGACAAGAAGCGCCACAAGGGCCGGCAGCGCTGGATCCTGCCCATGGCCGTCGGTCGGATCGAGGAGGCTGACGACGTCACGGATGTCGAGCTGGAGGCCGCCATGCGCGTCATCCAGGCCGACGAGCCCTCCCCCGGCGCCGCGCTGCGCTCGGTGCGGCCGCCAGGAGCGCCGCGGCCATGAGGATCCTGCTGCTCAACGGCCCCAACCTGGGCCGGCTCGGCCTGCGCCAGCCGGAGATCTACGGCACCACCACGCTGGCCCAGGTCGAGCAGGCCGCAGCGGAGCACGCGGTGGCGCTGGGCCACACGCTGGTCGCCTACCAGTCGAACCACGAGGGTGCCCTCATCGATCGCATCGAGCAGCGCGACTACGATGCCATCGTCATCAACCCCGGCGCCCTGACGCACACCTCGTACGCCCTCCACGATGCCCTCATCGGCGCGGAGTGCCCGAGTGTCGAGATCCACATCAGCGACATCCTCTCGCGGGAGGCGTGGCGCCGCGTCTCAGTCATCGAGCCGGTCGTCAGCCACCGCATCATGGGCCACGGCTGGCGTGGCTACCTCGAGGCCATCGACTTCCTCCACGAGCTGGCCGCGAGGACGGCTCGTCCCGAGACACCCGAGGACCAGCCATGACCGCCCTCCTGCCCCGTCCCGGCCTCCACGGCGTCGCTGCCGTGGAGATGAGCGCCGACACCATCTCTCCGGTCACGGCCGCGCTGCGGCTGCGCGACCGCCTCGCCTTCATCCTCGAATCGGTCGAAGGCGGTGCCCGCTACGGCCGCTACTCGATGGTCGGCGTGCGTGGTCGCATCCTCAGCCTGGAGGGCGGGGTGGCCAGCGTGCTCGACCGGGACTACGCGGAGATCGACCGCTTCGACGCCAACGACCCGCTGGAGGCCCTGCGCCGGCTCCTTCCGGCGGCCCTTGCGCATGGGGAGCTGCCCGTCTCGCTGGCCTCGGGCGTGGGCTACCTGGCCTACGAGGCAGCCGCACGCTGGGAACGGCTGCCCGTCCCCGAGGCGGACCCCATCGGTCTCCCTGAGGCGCTCCTCCACCTGCCCGAGGTCCTCATCGTCTTCGACCACCTGGCCCAGACGGCCACGCTGGCCACCATCGATGGACCCGGCGCGCAGGAGCGACTGGCGGACACGGCCGACCGGCTGGCCCAGCCCAGCTTCGACGAGGCCGCCACGGTCATCCCCCGTGATCCGCTGCGACCCACGCCGCCTGCCGCCGACCTGCGCTACGAGGCCGGCGTGGCCAGTCTCGTCCGCGACATCCGGGCCGGCGAGATGCTGCAGGCCGTGCTGGCGCGCCGCTTCTCGATGCCCTGCGCCGTCGGGCCCCTGGAGGTCTACCGCTCGCTCCGACGCATCAACCCCTCGCCGCACCTCTTCGCGGTCGACCTGGGACCCGGCCGCTCGATGCTGGGCGCCTCACCGGAGCTCCTCGTGCGCGTACGGGACGGCATCGTCTCGACGCGGCCCATCGCCGGGACGCGACCACGCTCGGCCGACCCCCTCCGTGACCAGCAGCTGGAGGCGGACCTCCTCGCGGATGCCAAGGAGCTCGCCGAGCACGCCATGCTCGTGGACCTCGCCCGCAACGACGTCGGCCGGGTGGCGGAGGCGGGCAGCGTGACCGTGCCCTACCTCCATGGCATCGAGCGCTACTCGCACGTCATGCACATCGTCTCGGAGGTCGAAGGGCGGCTGCGGCCGGACCGCGACGCCTTCGACGCGGTGCGCTCGGTCTTCCCCGCCGGGACCCTCTCCGGCGCGCCCAAGGTGCGCGCCATGCAGGCCATCGCAGAGCTCGAGGGCGAGCGCCGTGGTCCCTACGGCGGCGCCATCGGCTTCCTGGCGCCGGACGACGTGGAGGTGGCCATCACCATCCGGGGCATGGTGCTCGTGGATGGCGTGGCCCACGTGCAGGCCGGTGCCGGCATCGTCGCGGACTCGATCCCGGAACGGGAATCGGCGGAGGTGGCCGCCAAGGCCGGCGCCATCCTGGCCGCCATCGCCGATGCCGAGGCTATCGCGGCCGCACGCGGACAGGAGGCTACCCGATGACCGGCCCAGGCACGACACCCGCGGCGGCGCCGCGATCGTCGCCGGCGAGTCGCACCCTCGACGAGCAACCGGGGGCAGGGCTGCGGATCCTGCTGCTCGACAACTACGACTCCTTCACCTACAACCTCTACCAGTACCTCTGCCAGCTGGGCGCGGAGGTGAGGGTCGCCCGCAACGACGAGATCGACCTCGCGGGGATCGAGGCCCTGGCGCCGCACGGCATCGTCATCAGCCCGGGTCCCTCGCGGCCGGAGAACGCGGGCATCTCGCTCGAGGTCATCCGTCGCTTTGGGCCGGAGACACCCATCCTGGGCGTCTGCCTGGGTCACCAGGCCATCGGCCTGGCCTACGGCGGAGAGGTCATCACGGTCGAGCCCGTGCACGGCAAGAAGTCGGCCGTGGACCATCGCGGCGTGGGCTGCTTCGCCGGTCTGGGCACGCCCATGGAGGCCGGCAGATATCACTCCCTGGCCGTGGCACGCGAGTCGATGCCCGACGTCCTGGAGGTGACGGCCACCTCACCGGATGGCCTGGTCATGGGCCTGCGCCACCGGCTCCACCCCGTCGAGGGCATCCAGTTTCACCCCGAGTCGATCCTCACCCCGGAGGGTATGGAGCTGCTCGCCAACTGGCTGCGTTCTGTGGCTTCGCGCCGCTGAAGCCTGTCGTGAAGAGCCGGCCCGCTTGCGGCCGGTGCGAAACCGATCGCGACTACACCGGGGCGTCCGCGGGCAGGATCGTGAACGACCCGCCCTGGAGCGGGGTCACAGCGCGAAAGGCTCGCTCGTCGAAGGTCAAGATCCGGTCGGTCCCGTACCGCGCGGCGAGCACGATGAGCGAGGCATCAGCGAGCCCGAGCCGCAAGTCGCGATAGCGGGCGACGACCTCCTGGGCCTTCACGATCTCCTGACGATCAAGGCAATCGACGATGAACGTCCCTTGGGCAAGGTCGTCCAGAAAGGCCATCTCCGGGTCAAGCCCGAGTCGGTCGAGGATGAGGTAGTCGGCCTCCGCGGCGGTGAACTCGGTCGTGGCGAGGATCCCCGTCTCGGAGCGAAGGATGCGGGTGACGTCTTCGTGGCGTGGCTCGAGGCGATTCGCCTGCGCATACAGAGCGCTCGCATCGACGATGAGTGCCACTCAGCGCCGGCCCATGACCCGCTCGTAGAGTTCGTCGGCAGACAAGGGCGCGTACGGGGGACCTTCCCCAACGCCCATGCTGTGGAAGACCCTCGGCTGGGCTTCCAGGGCCGCGATCACACGTCGGACCCCTTCGCGGATCAGCTCCGCCTGAGGCTGGCCGGTCATGACCGCGGCACGCCTGAGCCCTTCGGCCTCATCCGTGTTGAGATAGACAGATGTCTTGCGCATACCCTACGTAGGGTACCATACGCGGGTCGGAGACTGGCGCGTCCGTCAGGCCTGCCGCGCGATCTCGTCAAGCAGTCGGTCGGCGGCGCTATAGGGGTCCAGCTCGTGGGCGGCAACCTGCTCGATGACCGCATCGGCTGAAGCTCGCCGGGAGGTCGCCCAGAGCGCCTCGCGCATGCGGTCGGCCAGGATGCCCTCCACCTGGGCACGCGCGCGGGCAAGGCGGGCTCCATGGGGCTGGGCGGTCGCAGCCCGCTTGGCGTGATGCTCATCGAGCGCAGCCAGCAGCTCGGGCACGCCGGCAGCGGTCAGGCCCGATGCCAGCAGCACCTGGGGATGCTTCGGGCGGGCACGCTGGGCGCTACCGCGCTCCACCTCCCCCGCCCCAGGCTCGGCACCAGGCGTCAGCATGGCTCGCAGCTGCGCAGCTGCGCGGTCCGCGCCCGGCCGGTCCGACTTGTTGACGATGACCAGGTCGGCTACCTCGAGGAGGCCGGCCTTGAGGGCCTGGACCTCGTCGCCCATCTCGGGCGCCTGGACCACGACCGTCGTGTCGGCGATGGCGGCCACCTCGACCTCCGACTGCCCGGTGCCCACGGTCTCGATGAAGACGAGGTCGAAGCCGCAGGCCGCCAGGGCGGCGGCCGACTCGGCGGTCGTGCCGGCCAGCCCGCCCAGATGCCCTCGCGAGGCCATGGAGCGGATGAAGACGTCGGGGTCGCCGGCGTACTGCTGCATGCGGATACGGTCGCCGAGGATGGCGCCACCGGTGACGGGGCTGGAGGGATCGATGGCCAGCACGGCGACGGCCCGGCCGCCGCTACGCGCCTCCGCGACGAGAGCTGCCA
>JBFYUV010000316.1:0-6520 GCA_041299865.1 Chloroflexota bacterium | reverse complement strand
GACGGCGAAGCTGGCGACAGGGGCGCCCGCCAACGTCAGGCGGCGAGCCAACTCGAGGGCGAATCGGTATCCGGCCAGCTTGGAATCTCCGTAGGCACGCCAGGCGTGGTAGCTCGGCCCTGGGGCGAGTCGCTCCTGGCGCAGGGACCGTCCGATGAGCCCGACCGCGCTGCTGACCGTGACGACTCGCGCGGCGTGGGAGCGCAGGAGCGCCGGCAGGAGGGCCGCCGTGAGCGCGAAGTGGCCGAGGTGGTTGACGCCCACCTGCCACTCGAAGCCATCGTCGGTCTGACGGGGAGGCGTGGCCATGACCCCGGCATTGTTGACGAGCAGATCGATGCGAGGACGGTCGCGGATGGCGTCAGCCGCGAAGGCACGGACCGAGACCAGCGACGACAGGTCCAGCTGCCTGACCTCGAGGCCCGCGAACGGGATCTGCCTCAGGATGGCGCCGCGGACGCGCTCACCCTTGGCCGGGTCGCGCACAGCCATGATGACGTGCGCACCTCGTCGTGCCAGCTCGCGGGCGGCTTCCAGGCCCAGGCCACTGCTGGCGCCGGTGACCACGGCCACACGACCCGCCTGAGCCGGGATGTCGTTCGCCTGCCAGCCCATGCCCACCATCCCCCTGTCGTGCGGAACGGTCGCCGGCACGACCGTGTGGCCGGCTCGACCGTGCGGCCAGCTCGGCGCGAGTATGGAGGAACGCCGCGCGCGCTCCGCGCCGATGTGACTGGCACTGAAGCGGGAGGAGCACATCCGGCGCGCGGGGCAACCAACCGCGTGTCAGCTCCCGGCCGGGTGGCCCCCGGTCCGATGCTGGACCTCCTCGCGCAGCTGGCCGAACTCGCGGTCCTTGTCCACGTAGCGGTCGGCAAGGAAGGCGAGGCCGATGCGGTCGCCCTCGATGCGCGCCCAAGCCCGACGGCGCGGGAAGTAGAAGGTCAGCGCGAGGCCCACGATGAGCAGGCCGAAGGCCAGCCAGACGAGGGGCTGGCCCGGGTCGCTCCGGATGACCATGCCGCTCCAGGCGCCGATGCCGTCCCATCGGATGCTGTGCCCGGCGGTGACCTCGGGGTCGGTGGTCACGCCGACCGGGATCGTCACCAGGAAGAGGGTCTCGTTCGCGCCGGTCGTCGGGTCGGCCGGACCCACGCCCTGCAGGACCAGTTGTGCCACGCCGTCGGCGCCCTCGTTGAGGACGGCCACCAAGCCAACGTCCGCGCCGGGGATGGTCATGAAGCCCTGCGGGCGTTCCAGCAGCACGTCGTCGAGGAGCAGTGGACCGCGCCAGACGAGGCTCCCGGCTGCATCGTAGATGGTCAGCTCGGCGGCCGGGCCGAAGGTGTTCTGGTGGAAGGCATAGGCATCGACGCGCAGCGGGTCGTTGACCCGAATCGTCTTGCGCACCAGCTCCTGGCCATCCTGGTAGACGGACAGGTCCGTGCTGAAGTCGGCGAAGGAACCGTCAGCCCGCTGGGGAGCCGCGAAGTCGTGAACCTTGAGGAGCAGGTTGCCCGGCGTGCCGATGGGCCGCAGCGGGGCGGTCTGTCCCTCGCCCACGAAGACGATTGCCTCGAAGCTGGCGGCCGTGGTCACGGCTCCCGCCAGGAGGAAGAGCACGAGACCCGCGTGCGTGAGCAGCGTGGCCAGCTTCTGATACTGGTTGCGGTCGCCGTAGACGACCGTGGCCCCGTCTGCCTGGGCGACCCGCTGTCGCCGGAAGTGTCGGGCACGGAAGGCATCCTGCACCGCGCTGACGGTGCCCATGGGGTCTGCGGCGGCCTGGGCTGGCCCGGGGTCGGCGGCGACACCGACGGCCGCAGGGCCCGCCAGCTCGATGGTTGCCCGTTGCCCGCGGCCGGGATCGAAGAAAGCCTGCGGCTGCTCGACCTGGACGTGCCGCGCTCCACGCCAGAGGCGCGGTGTGCGGTCCAGCGTGCAGCAGACGATGCTGATGGTGAGGATCGTCATGAGCAGCAGGAACCAGGGTGTCGAGAAGACGCTGAAGAGGCCAAGCAGGTCGAAGGTATCGACGAGCAGGGAGCCCAGCGGCAGCCCGAGCGGCGCGATGGGATCCCAGGCCTGGTGCACGGTCGCCAGCTCGGCCGCGTAGCGGGCCGGGTCGTCGGTCGCGGTGACAGGGAACTGCCGGACGAGCGTCGCGACCAGGCCGGACAGCGCGAGCAGGATGATGAGCACGACAGCGACGCGCACGTCGGTCAGCAGGCGCCAGGCCGCCGCGCCCAGGCGCGCCAGGATCATGACTCAGCCAGCCCGGGCCGCAAAATCCGAAGGCCGGTTCACCCAGCCGCCTCGATGCCGACAGAGGTCATGGCTCAGGCGCGGACGCCGGCCCCCATTGCGATGGTCAGCGCCTGGTCCACGTCGGCCAGCAGGTCATCGACGTCCTCGAGGCCGACCGAGATGCGCACCAGTCCGGGCGGGATGCCGGTCGCCGCCAGCTGTTCCGCGCTGAGCTGCCGATGGGTGGCCGTCGGCGGATGCACGGCGTAGGTGACGACGCTGCCCAGCGTGGCCGTGACGGGCGGCAGGCGCAGGGCGTCGATGAAGCCGGCTGCGGCCTCTCGCGTCCCGAGGTCGATGGCCAGCATGCCGCCGCCCGCGCGGAGCTGCCGCACGGCCACATCCGCCTGGGGATGGCTCGGCAGGCCCGGCCAGGCCACCGAGCGTACGGCCGGGTGGGCCTCCAGGTGGGCAGCCAGCGTCGCCGCCGACTGTGTGTGGCGGTCCATGCGTACGTGTAGCGTCTGCAGGCCGCGCAGGACCAGGAAGGCGCTGAAGGGCGCCACGATGCCGCCCGTGTCGATGCTTACGCGGCGGACCGCCTCGAGACGCTCGCGCCTCCCCGCCACGACGCCGGCGAGGACATCCGAGTGGCCGCTCAGCCACTTCGTCGCGGACTCAAGGACGAGGTCCGCGCCCAGCGCCAGGGGCTGGCAGAGATACGGCGAGGCGAACGTGTTGTCCACGGCCACGACGGCTCCGTGGGCGTGGCCCAGCTCCGCCAGTCGGGCCAGGTCGGCGACCACGATGGTGGGGTTGGAGATGGTCTCGGCATAGAGCAGACGCGTCGGCGCCGCCGCCAGCGCGGCCTCGACGGCGTCGAGGTCGGTCGGATCGACGTAGGCCACCTCCACCCCGAGGCGTCCGAAGACGTTGTCCAGCAGCGCGCGGGTGCTGCCGTAGACGGCCCGCGTGGAGACGATTCGGTCGCCGGCGCTGACGATCGACAGGATCGCCGCGTGGATGGCGGCCATGCCGGAGCCGAAGGCGAAGCCTGCCTCAGCGCCGTGGAGCTCGGCGAAGGCCGACGCGAGGGCATCGGCGGTGGGATTCTCGATGCGGGCGTACGTGTAGCCGGGCCGCCCGAAGCCGATGAGGTCCGCGTAGTCGTCCACGTCACGGGCGTGGAAGGTGGCCGACTGGTAGATGGGCACAGCCGCCGGCCCCTGCTCGACGCGGGGAGCGCGTGTGGCCGCCTTGATGGCCCGCGTGCCGAAGCCGAGCCTGGCGAGGTCGAGCGGATCTGGGTCGTGGGGCATGGCCAGACTCTACAACGGTCCTGACGCCGAGCCGCCCGACGGCGCGGGAGTCGCGGCAGTGCCACGCGCGAGCGCCAGGCCCGCGCATCGGCACCGGCGCGAAACAGAACCGGCGCGCGTCAGCCCTTGGGGCGTTCCGGCGGCTCCCAGGGCTCGATGGGCAGCGCGATATAGGGCCGCTCTTTCGGCCCGCGGGTCTCGTCACTGCGGCTGGTCGTTCGACCAGGTGTCGGGCGCCCGCTGGAGCGCGCATCCGCTGCCGGTCGCTGTGAGGACGCGTCCGGCGGAGAGATCGGGCGGGTGTCGTCGGTCCGCGTCAGCCACGCTGCGTCGGCGGGGTGTGGAGTCGGACCCGGCCCCGGCGAACCGGCCTGGCCGGGCGAACCTGATGGCCCCGGCGAACCGGCCTGGCCGGGCGAACCGGCTGCGGCGGGCGAACCGCTGGCCCCCGCCGACCGGGTGCTCCCCGGAGACTGCCTGGTCCCGGCCGCGCTCGCGGCGCCTGGCTCGACCGGGATGGCCGCGGGCTGGACACCCTGGCTCGGGCTGAGCTCAGTCAGGAATGGCCGCGACCGCCCCGTGGACGCCGCGCCCGGGGCAGGATCCCAGGGTGCGGGGTCACCGCCGGTGCGGACGTCGGTCACGGGATCCGACGTGCTGGCCGCCACCGATCCGACGTCGATGGCCGTGGCGATCCGCTCGGTCCGCGTCTGGTAGCCCACGATGCGGTTCTTGCCACGGCGCTTCGATTCGTACATGGCCACGTCCGCGGCCGCCACGAGCTGCTCGATGGTGGCCCCGTCGTGGGGGTAGGTCACGAGGCCCACGGAGACCGACGATCGCACGTTGCGGTCGGCGGCGCGCAGGGTCAGTGCGGCGACATCCCGGCGCAGCTTCTCGGCCACGACGTAGCCGCCGGCGGCATCGGTCTCCGGCAGCAGCACGACGAACTCGTCACCGCCGTAGCGTGCGGCGGCGTCGGTGAAGCGGATGGTGTGCCGGATGGCATCGGCGACTGACCTAAGGAGTCGGTCGCCCCACTGGTGGCCGAAGGTGTCGTTGACCGGCTTCAGGTCATCGAGATCGAGCATGAGCATGGTGAAGTCGCGACCCATGCGGTCCGAGCGCCGGATCTCCTGTTCCATGGTCGTGAAGAAGAAGGCCCGGTTGTAGAGGCCGGTCAGCGAGTCGAAGCGTGAGGCCCGCAGCGCCTCGTCCCGCGCGTGCCGCTGTGCGCGTGCCGCGGCCGTGGCGATGTCCGCCAGCAGGATCAGGGCCACCGCGGTGATGCCCACCCACGCCAGCGCTTCCGGCGCCAGGGGGCCATCTAGGGCGTCCAGCACCCCGACCAGGGCCACGCTGGCCGATGCCAGGAGGGCGATGGCCAGAGGCGCGCGGCCCTCCGTGGAGAGCGCCGTGCCGGCCACGACGAGGAAGAAGCCCACCAGGAAGGGGCTGCTGGCCCCGCCCGACAGCGCCGTCAACAGGGTCAGGAAGATGATGGCGCCGACACCTTCCGCGGGCCGGCGCCAGCGAGCCATGGCAGCTGGTGGCACGAGGTCCATGAACAGGACCACGAGCAGCGTGCCGAGCGCGAGCAGGGTGAAGACCGCCGCCTCCGTCTCCGGCCAGGCACCCGTGAGGGCCACGATGACCGCGGCGCCGGCGAGGAAGAGCAGGGCCACCACCCGGGCCACCTGGCGGGTGCTGGTTGGCGCGATGAAGGTCCGGCCGCTGCGCGGGGCGGCGGTTCGAGGCAGGTCGGGGATGCCATCGCCCTGGTCGCGGAGGCCCGGCATGGCCGGCTCGGGCGGGGTCGCGGAGAGGTCACGGCGGGTGGTGTAGGCGGTCGCCCAGGCCACCGTCACGGCCACAGCGACGATGACGGTGAGCCCGATGGCGAGCAGGACGATCTGGTCTGCGGACACGCGCTACCCCATGGACCCGCGCTGGCGGATGCGGACGTGGTACGGCAGGCGATGCACCACGAGTACTACCTTCACGCTGGCCGAATGGTACTGCCCTACCCTCTCCCGACGTGGGGGTTCCCGGCTGCTAGTGTGGACGGCAGGCAACGTCACGCTGCGGAGAGAGCCATGAGCGACACGACCCGGTCCGAGCAGGCCTGTCCGGCCTGTGGGCAGCACATGCTGGCCATCGACGAGCCCCCGCACATCGACGTCATGGGCATCCAGGCCTACTCCGACATGATCGGCATGGGCGACTTCCAGCAGCGGGCGGTGCTCGGTATCATCTGCCTGGCTTGCGGCACCCGCTGGCGCGACAAAGCCGCCTTCGACCGGAACGAACCCGAAGCCGAGACAGCGCTCGATGCGGCTCCGGCAGACGACGCCTGGGCCGACGTCGACGAGAGCGGCGAGGACGACAGCGCCGAGGACACCAGCCCGGCCCGGTAGACGCGACGCGTCGATCGTGGCTGAGGCTCGATCGTGGCTCAGGCCCGATCGGCGCGCTGGCCCCAGTACCACATGAGGATGAGGCTGAGCGTGGCCGCTGCGGCGAGCAGGAGGCCCAGCACGAGCCTCCCCGATGCCAGGAAGGCCAGCACGCCCGCGCCGAAGACGACGACCTCGACGGCCAACCGCTGCGGGTCCGGAAGGCGGCGCGAGGCCTTGGGCGCCACAAAGAGGCCCCAGGCGGTGAGCGCGAGGGCAGGTGCGCCCAGGCCCAGGACGACCTGGATGATGAGCTCGCCGGACACGGATACGCCCCACAGGAAGAGCGCCACGAGCACGACCAGCTCGAGCGCGAAGCGGAACACGAGGTTGAGGTTGCGCATCGAACGCTCACTCATCGGTGGTCGCCCCTCGTGGGTCGATGGCTGTCAGGCGGCACGCCCGGGTCGGCCAGGAGCAGGGACTCAGCGTTGGCAGGATGGTCTTCCCCGTCAAGCCTAGTAGGGGCATTTCCCAGTCACCTGTGGGCATGACGCG
>JBFYUV010000315.1:0-5854 GCA_041299865.1 Chloroflexota bacterium | reverse complement strand
CGACGCTCTTCCGATCTAGGCGTCCTCGTCGAGTCGGGTGCCGTCGATCCAGACGGCTCCGTCGCTGATCTCGACGTGCTCACCGCCGACGGCGAGGACCCGCTTGATGAAGGGCGTCTTGTCCTTCTCGCCCTTGGGATGGAAGACGATGATGTCGCCGCGGGAGTAGGCGTCGAAGCGCGGCGTCAGCTTGTCGATGAGCAGGTGCTGCCCGGGTTGCAGCGTGTCGATCATGGACTGCTGTTCGACCCTGAAGGTCTGCACCACGAAGGTGGTGATGACCAGGTACAGGACGACGGCCAGGCCGACCGTCGTGACGATCTCGACGATGACGTCGATGGCCTTGGAGCGCTTGCGTGGCTGCTCGCTGGCTTGTGGGACCGTGGGATAGGGAGCGGGCGAGCCCGTCAAGCGTTCACCTCTGGGTAGGCAGACGCCGGAAGACGCGTCGCCCGAAAACTCTAGCGCTTCCGCACGGTTCTGCTCGGCATCGACGGCACCGACCGTCAGCATGAGTCCGTCCGGGCGCCGTGGCCTGCCAGAGAGGTGCTCAGGCTCGGGACATCAGCCCTGCTCGACCGACGGGGACGCCTCCGCGCCCGACGGGGACGCCTCCGCGCCCGACGATGTCGCCGCAGGGCCGAGCTGCCAGAGGTCTGCCCTGGCCCGCTGACCCTGCCCACCGAAGAGCAGGAGCCGGCCTCGTGCCGCATCCGTGATGAGGGTGGCCCCATAGCGCGCCGATGGCGTGGCGCCAGCCACGGTCTCCGATTCGAACTCGAGCGTCTCGCGGTCGATGCGCCAGAGGTCACCCAGGGGGTCGTTGTCAGCCCCCACACCGCCGAAGACCCAGGCCTCCGGGCCGGCCTCTGTCACGGCGTAGAGGCGCCGCGTCCCGGATCGGGGATCGGTCTGGCGCTCCCAGGTGCCGTCAGGCCGCGTCACCCACAGGTCAGCGAGGGCAGCGCTGGAGTTGTCCTGCCCGCCGTACAGGACGAGCTCGCCGGTCGCGGAGGTGAAGCAGTCGTGAAGACAGCGTTCGCCGGGTCGCCGGCCATCCGGTGCGATGCTGGTCCAGCGCTCCGTGGCCAGGTTGTACGCCCGGGTGTCGTCGAAGCGACCGGCGAAGGTGAAGCCGTGGCTGATCCAGAGCCGGCCGTCGAGCCCCATGATCATGCAGGAGCCGTAGCGTGCCTTGGGTGCCGAGCCGTTCCCGGGCAGCTCGCTCCAGCTGTCCGTCGTGGGGTCGTAGGCCCAGAGGTCTCCGAAGAAGTCGGTGCCGCGCTGGCCGGCGAAGACGACCAGGCCACGGTCGGCCGTCCAGACGGCGCTGTGTCCGAAGCGTGGCGCCGGCTTCGCACCACGGGGGGCGAGCCTCTTCCACGTGTCCGTCACCAGGTCGTAGCGCCACAAGTCGTCGAAGGCTTGCCCACCGTCCCGGCCACCGAAGAGATAGGCGAAGCGGCCCTCGCCGTCCACTGTCCAGGTGTGGTCCTCACGGGCAGCCGGGCTGCGGACCGGGCTGATGTCCGTCCAGACCAGGTCGCTCGCCAGCGGCACGGGCGTCGCCAACGAAGCGGTGGCAACAGGCGACGGGAGTGGAGCCGCGCTTGGCGCGGGGCTGGGAGGAGCATCCTGGGATAGGACCGTGGCGCCGGGACCGAGCGCCAGAAGCAGCAGGGCGAGGCTAGTCGCCGCGATCGTTCGCATAGGGAGATGCTGGAGCGCAGGCATGACGACGCCGTGACGAGTCGTCCGCCTGCCGGTGCGGACTAGACTCCGGTCGAGGCCGCCGGCCGACGGCGATGTGTGAGAGAGGAGAGGGGCATGATCAAGGAGTTCCGCGACTTCATCTTCCGGGGCAACATCGTGGACTTGGCCGTGGCGGTCGTCATCGGGGCCGCCTTCGGGGCCATCGTGACCTCCCTGGTGACGGACATCATCACGCCGCTGCTGGGTATCTTCGGGATCCCCGACTTCTCGACCTGGGTCATCCAGGTCGGAGACGCCGAGATGCGCATCGGCGCCTTCCTGAACACGCTCATCAGCTTCGTGACCATCGCGGCCGCCATCTTCTTCCTGGTCATCAAGCCCATGAACCGGCTGATGCCGAAGAAGGAGGAGGCGCCGGCCGGTCCGTCCGAGGTGGACCTGCTCACCGAGATCCGTGACGAGCTCCGCAGGGGCACGACGGCCGTCTAGGACCCTCGTGGCGCCGGACGCAGCCCGTATAGCATTCGAGCCGTCCGCGCGTCCCGCGAGGACGGCGGACCGCAGGCCCAGGGTGGGCGGCCGGGTCCGACCGGCACGCCACGAGAGATGACGGAGGGTTAGCCGGCGGCCTCGTCTGAAGTGCCGGCCTCGGCAACCTCCACGGCCGGAGCGGCGACCTGCGCCTCAGCGCCGGGGATGGCGGCGAACTCCTCCTGGGAGCGCGGTGGCTGCACGCGGGCCAGCGGCTCGTCGGCATCGGTCAGCACGGTGACGCCGGCCGGCACCACGAGATCGCTGACGTGGAGCACGGAATCGAAATCGTGGAGCGGCGTGATGTCCAGCTCCAGGGTGTGGGGCAGGTCGGCCGGCAGGGCGCTCACGGAGACGTGCTCGCGCAGGTGCAGCAGGGTGCCGCCCAGCTTCTCCGCCGCGAGCGACTCGCCCACGTGGTTGATGGGCACGTCCACGTGGAGCTCCTCGGTCATCTTGACCACGAAGAAGTCGACATGGATGGGATGCCGCTTCACGGGGTGCTCGTGGATGCCCTGCAACAGCACCGGCACGGCACGGCCGCCGCCGATCTTGAGATCCACCAGCGAGTTCCGCGGCGCGGTGCGGCGCAGCTCGTCGAAGGCGCGCGCGTCGAGCTGGATCGCTTGCGACTGGCGGCCGTGGCCGTAGACGACGGCGGGCACGATGCCCTGGCGGCGCAAGGCGTTGACCTGCTTGCCGAGAACCTCGCGCGGCTCGGCAGCGACGACTGGGCGGGTGCTCACTGGGGTGACCTCTCGAGAAACGGTGATCGGACGTTCGCAGACCGGCCGCGATGGTAGCACGAGCGAGGCTCTCGGCCGCCCCGATGTACCATCGATGGCCCGATGTCAGCAACCATCCTCATCGTCGACGACGAATACGCCGTGGCCCGCGGCATCCAGTACGCCCTTGAGCAGGAGGGCTACCAGGTCAGCGTGGCCGGCAGCGGTGAGGAGGCCCTGGCCGTGGCCGGCGAGCTGGCGCCGGACCTCATCGTGCTCGACGTTCGCATGCCCGGCATCGACGGCTTCGAGACGCTGCGTCGCCTGCGCGCCGACGGCTCCAAGGCCCCCGTCCTGATGCTGACGGCACGCGACGAGGAGATGGACAAGGTCATCGGCCTGGAGATGGGCGCCGATGACTACATGACCAAGCCCTACGGCTTGCGGGAGCTGCTGAGCCGCATCAAGGCCCTCCTCCGCCGCGCCTACGGCGACCTCGCGGACGCCACGGGCGGCCGGCTCATCCGCCATCGTGACCTCGTCATCGACCTGGACCGTCGGCGTGTCCAGCGGGGCGACAAGCGCATCAGCCTGACGGCCACTGAATTCGAGATCCTGCGCCACCTCGCCTCGCGACCGGGACGCGTCTTCAGCCGTCGAGAGCTCCTGGAGCTGGTACGCGACTACGAGGCCCTCGACCAGGATGAGAAGACCATCAACGTCCACGTCAGCCACCTGCGCGAGAAGCTCGAAGACGATCCGGTCGATCCGACCTTCATCCTGACCGTTCGCGGAGCGGGCTACGCCTTCGCCGAGCGCTGAGTAGTCGCGGATGGCAGGCACGCTGAGCCCGCCGACGCAGGGGACCACGGGCTGGCGCGCGCTGATCAGCAGCTACCGTGCGCGTCTGCTCCTGGCCATCGTCGTCGTCGTGGCCGTGGCGCTCGGTCTCGTGCTCGTGTCGCTGCCGCGTCTGCTCGAGGGCTTCTTCCTGGACCAGGAGCAGGCCAACCTGCGAACTCGCGCCGATGCCGTGGCGACGCTCCTGGCCGATGAGCTGGCCGTGGTCTCCGGCGCCGGCGCGCGGCCCATCCTGCTGCCCAACGAGCCGGGCATCTCCACCACGCTGGCACTGGGCAGCGCACAGGACGGCAAGGTCCGTGAGCTGACCGACGAGATCGCGCGCGCCGACGTGCTGGTCACGCTGGCAGAGGCGGCCGGCAGCGAGCCGGCCTGGCGACTGGACGTCGACTATCCGGACGAGGCTGGAGGGGCGGGGCAGAACCGCGAGCCGGACCTCTCGGCACGGGCCGTGGCCACCGTCAAGGATCTCTGGTACTCGTCGGCTGCGGCCCCCGAGCGGGAGGTGGCGGTCACGCTCAGCAATCCCTTCACGTCGCGCGAGCAGACCACGCGGACCATCACCGAGGTGCTCGTGAACGCCGCGCTGGTGGCGCTCGTCGTGGCCGTCATCGTGGCCCTCCTGCTGGCGCAGTGGCTGGCGCGCCCGCTGCGCCGCCTGACGCAGACCTCGAGGCTGCTGGCCGAAGGGCACCTGGAGGCCCGCGTGGCCATCCCCTCCAATTCGCCGCCTGAGGTACAGGAGTTGGCGGGCGCCTTCAACGAGATGGCCGAGCGGTTGCAGGAGTCGGTGACCATCATCAGCGACGACCGTGACCGCAGCCGTGATTTCGTGGCGGACGTCAGCCACGAGTTGCGCACGCCCATCGCCGCCCTGCGCACCTTCAACGAGCTGCTGCTGGAGGGGGCGGCCGAGGAGCCCGAGACCCGCGATGAGTTCCTGCGCGGCAGCCGTCAGCAGATCGAGCGGCTCGACTGGCTGGCCGCCAACCTACTCGAGCTGTCCAAGCTCGACTCGGGACTGGTGGCCCTGCAGCTGCGCGACGAGGACCTGCGCGCCGTGGTCGAGGATGCCGTGGAGCACGCCATGCCCATGGCCGAGCGGAAGGGCGTCAGCCTCACCGCCCACCTGCCGCCCGATGCCATCATCCAGCCTCATGACCCGCCCCGGCTTGGCCAGGTGCTGGGCAACCTCATCGGCAACGCCATCAAGTTCACGTCGGCGGGCGGCCATGTCGAGGCCAGCGTCGAGCCGACGGACGAGGGTGCCCGCTTCACCGTGACGGACGACGGCGTGGGCATCGATCCGACCGAGCTCGAGCACGTCTTCGACCGCTTCTACCGCGGCACGCGTCGACCGGAGGAGCGAGCCGGCGGCTCCGGCCTGGGGCTGGCCATCGCACGGTCGATCGTGGACATGCACCAGGGCCGGGTGGCCATCTCCAGCACGCCGGACGTGGGCACCGAGGTCGCGGTGACGCTGCCGCGCCAGGTGTCGCTTTCTTCACCCAGCGACGCCCAGCCATGAACCGTTCATGGGCTACCGTTCGGCACGCCTGATCGCTGGTGCCCTTGATCGGAGACTCTAGAACCGGATGGCCGACCGGCCCGACGCTGACCACCATGGTCAGCCAGCTTCCTACAGCCCCCCACCCCTCCGCCGTCCCGCCTGGATCGGACGTGGCTGGCGCAGCGGCGCGGGCGGAGACCCTGAGCACGGCGCGCGCGGCGGTTGGCCAGCGGTGCCGCCAGGGTCGAGTGGCTGGGTCGGGAACCGGGACGCACCAACGTCGGGCATGAACGGCCCGCAGAGGCCCCGGTCGGGTGGAACGAGCGGTCTCGCGTGGTCGAGCATCGTCGTCGCCCTTCTGGCGGCGGCAGTCGCCTCGCTGGGAACCTACGCCCTGCTGCTCGGCGGGGGACATCTCGACCGCCAGGTCGTCATCTCGGAATCGCCGGCGCGACAGGCCAGCAGCGGGCGCCTGGCTGACCCGGACGTCATCCGCGTCGTGGAGGAGAACGCC
>JBFYUV010000313.1:0-7697 GCA_041299865.1 Chloroflexota bacterium | reverse complement strand
CGCGCTGGCTCGCACGGGCGATGCCGACGCGCTGGCCCTGGTGGCGCGCGCCCGTCATGCCTTCGCCATCGGCATCGCGGCCCTGCTCGCCAGCCTCGACCCGGCCATGGTGTCGGTGGGGGGGACGGTCGGGCTTGCCGAACCGGACTTCGTTCGCGCCGCCTTCCGCGAGGCGGGCCAGCTCGTCCACTGGGCCACCGGCCGGCGTGTCCGGCTGCGGCGCCCGCAACTGGGTGGTCGAAGTGTGCTCGCCGGCGCCGCCGTCCTCGGCGTGCGGGCGCGCGAGGGGGCCGGGGTGCCGGGCTATGCTTCGGGGCATGAGTGAGCCGCGCGTCGCCATCGCCGCCCCCATCGCCCTGGACGCCGACCTCTCGGTGCTGGCCGGGCTGCCGCTTGCGCTGAGCGCGGGTCGTATCCACCCGGGACTGGGCGTCGTGGCAGAGGAGGACCTCGTGCGGCGCCTCGCCGACATGCGTGCGGTCGTCGCTGCTGGCGTTGGCCGCCACGGCCGACGCATCGAATACCGCATGCTTAACGGTGTCCAGCGCAGCGAGGACGCCCAGCTCGCCGATCTGCCCCTCCGCTACGAGCTGACCGCCATGCACGGCCGACCCGTCGGCTGGGAAGCGGCCAAGACCCTTGGTCACGTCCACGTCTGCCCTCCGGGCTTCCCGGTCGGATACCCCGAGGTCGTGGAGGTCCTGCATGGCATGGCCGGCTTCCTCATCCAGGACCTGGCTGATGGTCCGGACGGACCGCAGAGCCGCCGAGCCTGGCTGGTCCGCGCCGGGCCAGGCGACTGGGTGGTCCTGCCGCCGGACCTGGCCCACGTGACCATCGACCTCGGAGCCGGGCCCCTGGTCTTCAGCGACGTCATCGACCGGCGCGCCCGCGGCATCTATGCAGGCGTCGCGGCAGCCCGGGGATTCGGCTGGTACGTGGCCGCCGATGGGGGCCTGCGGCCCAACCCGCGCTACGCTCGCCCGCCGCGCCTCGAGGAGGTCACGGCCGCCGACTGGTCCGGGCCGGCGCCAGCGCCGTTGTACCGCTACTTCCGCGACGACCCCTCGCGGCTCGCGTGGCTCTCCGACCCGGCCGCCTTCGAGAGCGTCGCACCGGCCCTGGCAGCTCGGATCGCCGGCGCGCTCGCCTGACCCATCGTCCCGGGCCGCACGGCCTTGACAAGGCCGAAGCCGGCGAGCCAACGTAGGGCCTGGAAGCGGCCGGGCCGTCCACCGGGCTTCACCGGAGCGGAGCTCGACCATCACGAGGAGGGAACCATGCGCTATCGCACCATGGTCACGTTCGCTCTGTCGGCAAGCCTGCTGGCGAGCTCGGCGGCCGTCACGGTGGCACAGTCGGAGCCGCTGCCGCAGATCCGCGTGGCGGTCTGGAGCGGCCCGGAGGCCGACAACCTGCGCAAGGTCGTCGAGGCCTACACGGCGGAGACCGGCAACCCCGTCGAGATCGACGAGATCGCTCGTGACGGCTACGACGCCGCGCTGCGCACCTCGATCGTCGGCGGCGGCTCGGACTGGGACGTCGTCTACGCGTCGGCCGACTGGCTGCCCGCCTTCATCGCCGCCGATGGCTTGGCGCCCATCGATGAGTACATCGCCGGCATGCCGGCCGACTTCCTGAACCTCGCCGACCTCGAGCCGGGCGTCTCGAACCTGACCTTCGACGGCCAGGTCTACGGCTTCCCGTCGGAGGGTGACACGGCCTGGCTGTTCTACCGCACCGACCTTCTCGAGGCTGCCGGCATCGAGCCGCCGCAGACGATGGACGAGATGCTCGCCGCGGCACAGGCGCTCACCACGCCGGAGCGCTACGGCCTGGTCATCGGCTCGCGGACGGACGAAGCCTGGTGGGACTTCATGCACTATTTCTGGGCCTTCGGCGGCGAGCTCTTCGACCCCGAGACCATGGAAGTCACCGTCAACGATGAGGCCGGCGTCGCCGCGCTGACCTTCTACTCCGACCTGCTGCTGAAGCACGCCGTGGTCTCGCCGGACGTGACGACCTACGGCTTCAACGAGATCCTCACCGCGCTCGGGCAGGACAAGGCCGCCATGGGCGTCGAGTGGATGGCCGCCACGCAGGCACTGACCGACTGCGAGCAGTCACCGCTCGTCTGCGACAAGCTCGCCTACCAGCTCATCCCGCCGGCCGTGGCCGGCGAGTACGGCTTCGGCGGCAGCTCGTGGGGCTGGGTCATCCCGGCCACGGCCAGCCAGAAGGAGGCCGGCTACAAGTTCATCGAGTGGCTGGTCGGCGGCCCCGGGGCCAAGCTCTGGGGTCTGAACGGCGGCATCCCCTCCAACAAGGCCGCTCTGGCCGACCCGGAGGTCGTGGCCCAGGTCCCGCAGTTCGAGCTGCTCGCGGAGGCCATGCCCTACCGCCACATCACGCCGCTCCTGACCACGTCCGACCAGATCGTGCTGGCCATGCAGGAGGCCGCAGCTGCCGCGGTGGCTGGCGCCAAGACGCCCCAGCAGGCCATGGACGACGCGGCGGCCGCCATCGAGAACGCCCTCACGGAGGGTGGCTACAAGTAGCAGCTGGTGAGGGCCGCCGCTGCCCTGCGGCAGCGGCGGCCTCCGCACCATGACGAGTGCCCCGTCGGTCGAGGAGCCGACCGGCTCGAACGACCCTCGTGCCCGCGTTCGAGGTCCCCGAGACCGGACGTGGGCGTTCCTCGTGCCTGCCTACGGCGCCATCCTGGCCGTCGTCGGCATCCCCGTCGCGTACAGCCTGTACCTGAGCTTCCACCAGTGGAAGCTGGCCACGTTCCAGAAGGGCGTGCCCTTCGTGGGGCTCGACAACTACCTCAAGGCCATCGGCGATGACGGCTTCTGGCATTCACTGCAGCTGACCCTGGGCTTCATGGTCGTGGCCCTCTCGATCGAGATCGTGCTCGGTATCGCCCTGGCGGTCCTGCTGGACCAGGCCTTCAAGGGGCGCCGCACGATCCTCATCCTCCTCCTGCTGCCCATGTTCGTGACCAACGTCGTCATCGGCCTCATCTGGCGCATCCTGCTGAGCTACGACTTCGGGGTCGTCAACTGGCTGCTCTCGCTCCTCGGCCTGCCCAAGGTGGCCTGGCTGGGCGACCCGGGCCTGGCGCTCTGGTCGCTGGTCATCGTGGATGTCTGGAACACGACGGCCTTCGTGGCCCTCCTGGTGCTGGCCGGCCTGGCGGCGGTGCCCGACGAGCCGCGGCAGGCTGCGCGCGTGGACGGCGCCTCCTCGTGGCAGACCTTCCGGCTCATCACGCTGCCCCTGCTCCGGCCCGTCATCTTCGTGGCCGTGGTGTGGCGGACCATCGATCTCTTCCGCATCTTCGACGTCGTCTACAGCCTGACCGGCGGCGGACCCTACAACGCCACCGAGACGATCAGCCTGTACGCCTACAACCAGGGCTTCGCCTCGTTCAACCTGGGTTTCGCGTCGGCCATCTCCTACCTCATCATCCTGAGCCTGGCCATCGTGCTGGCCATCGAGTACCGACTCCTGGGCCGGAGCCGCACGTGAGGCGGCCATCATGAACCGGTCGCGGTGGGCGACCGTGACCGTCTATCTGCTGGCCATCCTTGCGGTGGTGGTCTTCATGTTCCCCATCGTCTGGCTGCTCCTCACGAGCATCAAGCCCAGCCAGCTGACCTTCGCCTACCCGCCGGCCCTGACCTTCGAGCCGACGCTGGAGAGCTACCAGGAGGTCCTGGGCCAGTCCGACTTCCCGCGGTACCTGCTCAACAGCATCATCGTGGGTACGCTGGCCACCACGGTGGCCTTGGCCCTGGCCGTGCCGGCCGGCTATGCGCTGGCGCGCATGAAGACACGCGGGCGAGGAGCCCTGCGTGCGGCTGCCCTTCTGCCGCAGATGCTGCCGGTCATCGTGGTGGTCATCCCCATCTACATGATCTTCCGCAGCGCCGGCCTGCTCGACAACGTCTTCTCGCTGGCCTTCACCTACCTGGCCCTCACGGTGCCCATCTCGGTCTGGATCCTGTCCCGGTTCATCGAGGACCTGCCCGTGGAGCTCGACGAAGCGGCCGTCGTAGACGGCGCCAGCCGCTGGCAGATCCTGCGCCTGGTGGTGCTGCCGCTGGTGCGCCCCGGCCTGGCCGCGGCCGCCGTCCTCTGCCTCCTCTACACCTGGAACGAGTTCCTGTACGCACTCATCCTCACCGGCCGGGACGCCAAGACCGCGCCCGTGGCCATCGTCGGCTTCATGACCAACAAGGAGATCTACTGGGGTCGCATGGCGGCGGCGGGGACCATCGTGCTGGTGCCGGTGCTCGCCTTCGGGATCCTGGCCCACCGGCACCTCGTGCGGGGCCTGGTCAGCGGCTCTGGCAAGTAGCCCCTGCGGCTCTGGCAAGTAGCGATCAACGCGCGCCGGCGAGACCTCCCGGAGCGGCGGGTCCGACTGTGGACTGGGTCGGCCTGAGCACCCGCCGCAGGCGTCCGACCCTGGAGACGATCACGAGGTCGGCCCGCAGCCCGGGCCCCAGCCGGCCGCGGTCGGCCAGGTCCAGCAGTCGCGCCGGGTTCTCCGTAACCGCGCGCAGGGCGACGGCGAGTGGGATGCCATGGCGCACGGCGCCCGACACCATGCCGTCGAGCAGGAGACGGCTGCCGGCCAGCGTCCCGTCGGGATGCACGGCGCGATCGCCCACGACACGGGCTGATGACCCGGGCGTCGGGACGGAGCGCAGCCGGCTGCCCGCCAGGGGCAGGGCATCCGAGACGAGCAGGAGGCGCTCCTCACCGATGGCGCGCGCGATCGGCGCGAGGAGGCCGGGGTCGACGTGGACACCGTCCGTGATGAGCTCCACGAAGGGCGCCGCGGCGAGCGCCGCACCGACAGGTCCCGGGTCACGGGCGCGCAGCGGCGGCATGCCGTTGAAGAGGTGCGTCGTGGAGCGAGCCCCGGCCGCATAGGCGGCCATGGCGATCTCCATGCTCGCGTCCGTGTGGCCGACGGACACGACGACGCCGGCCGTGGCGAGCTGGCGCACGAGGTCAAGGCCGCCCTCCAGCTCCGGGGCAAGGGTCACGACGCGCACCATGCGCCAGCCAGTGGGATCGTCGACCTGGGAGAGGGCAAGGTCGACCGGTTGGGCGAAGGCCGCCGGGTCGTGGCCGCCTGACCGGATCGGGCAGAGCACGGGGCCTTCGAGATGGAGACCGAGCACCTCGGCCCCCGGAGTCCGCTCGACGTCGTGCCCGGCGCCACGCTGGAACCCGTCGAGCATCCGGGCCACGGACATGAGCTGCGCGATGGGTGCCGTCGACACCGTGGCCACCACGGAACCGACGCCGTGGCGCAGCAGCGCGGCGGCCATGCGCTCGAGGGCTGCTGGGCCGCCGAGGACGTCGCCACCGCCGGCTCCATGGCAGTGGACGTCGATGAAGGCGGGTGCCAGGACCTCGTCGTCCGACAGGACGACCGTTCCGGAGGCGTCTCGGCGCAGCGCCCGAATCTGCGCCGGCGGCGGGTCATGCTCCACCTCGACGATGTGTCCCTCGTCCACGTGGACGAGGGCGTGTGCCAGCCGGCCGCCCGGTAGCAGCACGCTGCCAGCGATTCGGATGGGGGAGGGCAGCCCGACTATCACGTCGCCATCGCCGTGTCAGGAACGCGCGCGACGCGTGAACCGCCACCCCAGTGCGAGGGTGACCATCGACCCGGCCAGCAGCAGGATGAGCAGCCGCAGTGGGGCCCCTGGATCTTCGCGCGGCGGCATGCCGGTGTCGGTCGTGTCGGTGTCTGGCAGACCTCCGCCGACACCCGCGCCCCCGATGACCACCTCCGCGACCGCCGCAGATGAGACGGCCGAGACGACCTCGTCGTCGTCGGTCGCCGTGGCGGTGACCGTGTTGCGGTGGGTGTCTCCGGAGGCGCCGGTCACGCGGCCCGTGAATCGACACGTGTAGGTCCCGCCGGCCGGGATGACGATGCTGCCGTCGGCCAGGCACTGCCCCACGCCATCGAGGTCACCGTAGACGTCATCGACGAGCCCTGTCAGGGTCACCGGCTCGAAGGCCGACTCGTTCGTGACCGTGATGGTGAAGACGACGTCACCTCCCGGTGCCTGCACGACGGTTCGATCCGGGGTCTTGGTGACGGAGATGACCGGTCGGACCGGGGTCAGGTTGACGCTTGCGCTGGCCGTGGCCGTGACCGGGTTGCCCTCGTCGTCGGCAGCCGTAGCCGTGACCGTGTCGGTCTGGGTGGCTCCGGCGTTGCCGCTGAAGGTGCCCGTGAACGAACAGGCGTACGTGCCGCCCGCGGGCATCGACACGGGCAGGCCGCAGGTGGTGGCGGTGATCAGGCCTGCCACCTTCGTGACGTCCCCGTACGGTGCGTCGACGAGGCTCGTGAGCGTCACCGGCTCGACCGAGGTGTTGGTCACGACCAGGCCGAAGCTGAACGGGCCACCCGGCTCCGGCAGGCTCGACGGCGTGGGGATCTTGGTCATGCTGATGCTGGGAAGGACATCCGTGAACGCCACGACCGCGGTCGCCGTTGCAGACACTGGACTGCCATCGTCGTCCTGGCCCGCGGCCGTGAACGTGTCCTGGTGTGAAGGCCCGGCGGCGCTGCCTGCCACGGGGAATGCCTGCGTGAACGTGCAGTTGGATGCGGGGTCGGGAGCCGGCGGCAGCACTGTGCCGACACGACAGTCGGGGTCGCCAGTCAGCGCACCAAAGTCGGAGTCGCTCAACGAGGTGATCGTCAGGGGGTCCACCCCGGAGGTGTTGCTGACCGTGAAGGTGAAGGCGACCGGGCCGCCCGGCTCGGGCAGCACCGTCGGGGCGGGTGTCTTGGTGAGGGCGATGGTGGGCAGGACGTCCGTGACCTCGACGTCGGCTTGGTCGTCGTCGCGGACGGGGTTGCGGTCGTCATCGGTGCCGCTGCCCGTGACCGTGTCGGTGACGGTGTCGCCAGCGTCGCCCGCCGTGAAGGCGTCGAAGGAGCAGAGGTAGGACTCGCCGGGCGCGAGCGTCACGGGCGTCGTGAGGTCGCAGGTCGTGGCGCGGATCGGCTCCGCGATGGCGGTGACGTCGCCGTAGATGTCGTCGACCAGGGACTCGAGGGTCACCGCATCGACCAGGCTCGTGTTCTCGACCTCGAGGCTGAAGGTGACCACGGCGCCCGGCTCGGGCACGCTCGTCGGGTTTGCGTCCTTCGTCACCACGATGCTGGAGGGCACGTCCGTCAGGCGGACGGTAGCCTGGGCTGAGGCCGTAGCCGAGTTGCCCTCGTCGTCCTCGGCCCGCGCCGTCACGATGTCCGTCTGGCTGGCTCCAGGGACGCCCGTGAAGGTGCCCGTGAAGGTGCAGCTGTACGAGCCACCCACCGCGAGGGTCTGGGGCAGCACGCAGTCGGAGTCGGTGAGGTCGCCGGCGATGACGATGACGTCCCGGTAGATGTCATCGTCGAGGCTCGTCAGGGTGACCGGCTCGACCGAGGTGTTGGTCACCACCAGGCCGAAGTCGAACGAGCCACCCGGCTCGGGCAGGGTCGGGGGTATCGCCGTCTTGGTGACTGTGATGCTCGGCAGGACGTCGGTGAAGGTGACCGTGGCAGTGGCCGACGCCGAGGTGGAGTCGCCGTCGTCGTCGCTGCCGCTGGCGGTGAAGGTGTCGTGGTGCGCCGGTCCGGAGGCGTTACCGCTGATCGTCTC
>JBFYUV010000311.1:0-8021 GCA_041299865.1 Chloroflexota bacterium | reverse complement strand
CGCAGCCACTCCGCCCTCCCTGCTGGCCACGGCCCCTCCCGCAAGCGTCCCACCGGAGACCGGAGGGATGCGCGTGCTGCTTGGCTCCGGGCAGCAGGCGGTCGTGGAGTACACGGTGCCGATCGGCCAGCAGTTGGCCCTCCTGTGCCATATCCCCGGCCACATCGAGAAGGGTATGGTGGGCGCCGTGGACCTCAGGAACATCACCATCAGCCCGTGAGCGTGGTCGCATGTGGTGCGCCGCGCCGCCGCGACCGGCACGGCCACCCGCGCCTGAGTAAGATGGCAAGACATCGGTTCAGCGACCAACACCCTGCCGCCGGGCCAGCGGTCCCGGACAGACGGACACAGCCAAGGAGATCGTCCAGATGACCTACACCATCGCCCAGCCGTGCGTCGATACGATGGACCAGGCCTGCGTCTCGGTCTGCCCCGTGGACTGCATCCACTTCGAGGCGGGCGTCGACCGCACGCTCTTCATCGACCCTGACGAGTGCATCGACTGCGGTGCCTGCGAGCCCGAGTGCCCCGTGTCGGCCATCTTCCCCGAGGACTCCGTTCCGGCTGACCAGGTCAAGTACACCGAGGTCAACGCCCTCTGGTTCAAGGACAAGGCCGCCGCCCGGGCCCTGATCAACGAGTGGAACCCCCGCTGAAGACCCTGCTCCGCGGCTGATCGCGCGACCGCGACAGCCCGGCGGACGCGCCACCGACCTTCAGTTCCGCGCGCCTCGGATCCGCGCGCCTCGGATCCGCGTGCCTCGGATTCGCGCGCCTCGGATTCGCGCGCCCGGCTCAGTCCTCAGTTCGGTGACCTGATGGCTGCTATCAACTGGTCGAGGCTGGGTCGCACGCCGTAGAGCAGCACGGTCGCCCGGAAGATGCGCGCCGAGGCCCACGTCGCGAGCAGCGCGAACAGCGTGAGGCTCACCAGGGACGCTCCCACGAGCGTCCAGGGGATGTCCGGGGAGACGCCCAGCACCAGCAACATGGTGGTGGGTGTCGTGAGCGGGAACAGCGCGAGCGCCACGACCACCAGCGAATCCAGGTCGCTGGCCACCACCGAGAAGAGGATGAACGGGATGGCCGCGAAGAAGCCCAGGAAACCAGAGTACTGCTGCGCCTCGCGATTGCCCGGGGCGATGGCGCCGATGGCCGCGAAGATGGCGCCGTAGGCCAGGTAGCCCAGCACGAAGTAGATGAGCGCGAGGATCAGGATGGTGGGGTCGAGCGTGATGGCGCTCAGGTCCGGGAGCTGGCTCGAGAGCAGGGGCAGCGCGACGAGCGCCGTCAGCACCCAGATGGCCACTTGCGTCAGGCCGGCCCCGCCCAGCCCGAGGATCTTGCCCGCCATGAGCGGCATCGAGGGGATGGAGCTCAGTACGATCTCCACGACCCGGTTCTCCTTCTCCTCGGTCACCGACTGGAGCAGGTAGCCGCTGGTGATGAAGATGCTGATCATGAAGAGACCGACGAAGACGATGGGCACGGCGATTCCGGCCGCGATGTCCAGCCCGGAGACCTCCTCGCCGGTGGTGTCCACGGTGGTGATGGTCACGCCTGAGACGATGCGGGCCGCCGTCTCGGGGGGCACACCCGCCTCGCGCAGCAGCGCGTCACGCATGATGTAGGACACCAGCTCGCTGTTCGTCTCGAGGGTCTCCAGCTGGTCGAAGCCGGGGGCAGTCTCGGGCTGCACGCGGGTCAGGTTGCCGCTGCTGCGGAAGTCGGCGGGCACCAGGTAGTACTCGGCGATCTGACCATCCGCCAGCTGTCTGTCGGCCTCCGCGAGGCCCAGGCCCGTCAGCTGGATCGGCCCTTCGGTGATGTCGGAGATGGGCACCGTCGACTCGTTGACGATCACGATGGTGCCACCACCTTGGCCGCTGGCCAGCTCGTTCACGGAGAGGAACGCGGAGATGGCCATCAGGGCTGCCACGCCGAGGGGCAGGAGGAGCGTCCCGAAGAGGTAGCCGCGCCGTCGCACGGTGCGCAGGTAGTCGCGCTTGGCGACCAGCCAGACGAGCCTGAGCTTGCCCGAGCGTGCCGTCCGGGTGGCCTGGCCACCCCGCCCCCGGGCTCCCCCCTGCTTGGACGTGCTCACCGCACGGCCTCCGCACGCGGGTCGCCTGCGACCGTCCGGATGAAGATCTCATCGAGGCTGGGCGCCTGGACGGCGAAGCGGTCGACCGCAGCCCCGGCCGAGGCCAGCTCGCGGAAGAGGTCCTGGGGCGTGGCCCCGTCGCGGATGAGGTAGCGCACACCACCGTCCACATCGTGCAGGTCGGTGACGCTCGCGAGCGAGGCTGGCTCACGCGGCAGGTCGCGGCCGATGACCTCTACGGCGCCGTCGCTGAAGGCCTTGCGGACCTGGTCGACCGTCCCGTAGAGAAGCCGCCGGCCCTTGTCGATGAGCAGGATGCGGTCGCAGAGAGCCTGCGCGTCGCCCATGTCATGGGTGCTCATGATCACGGCTGCCCCGCGGTCGCGCTGCTCGCGCACGACGCCCTTGAGCATGTCGGCGTTGACGGGGTCGAGGCCCTGGAAGGGCTCGTCGACGATGAGCAGGTCGGGGTCGTTGAGGATGGTGGCGATGAGCTGCGCCTTCTGGTGCATGCCGCGCGAGAGCTCGGCGGCGCGCTTGTCCGCGGCATCGCCCAGGCCCATCTCGTCGAGCAGCCCCTTCGCCCGGCGTCGCGCCTCTGCTTCCGACAGGCCGCGCAGGGCGCCGAAGTAGGTGAGCGTCTCGATGATCTTGACGTCGCGATAGAGGCCGCGGTCCTCGGGCAGGTAGCCGATGCGACGCTGGTGCTCCACGCCCGGCGGCCCGCCGAAGACGCTGATCTGCCCGCGTGCCGGCCGGACGATATCCAGGATCATGCGCATCGTGGTCGTCTTGCCCGATCCGTTGGGCCCCAGGAAGCCGAGCACCTCACCGGGCCGCACGTCGAAGGAGAGGTCCACGACGACGTCCGTGTCGCCGAAGCGCTTCCAGACGCCACGCACGTCGACGGCCGTGTCGGTGGCACCGCTCTCTGGCGCGGTTGCATGGGTCATGGCATGAGGCTACCCCAAGCGCGGGCCCGAGTCCGGCCATGCCGCATTGCACCGAGTCGCGCCGGGTCATCCTGCCCGAGCTTCCTCGGTCACACGCACGAGCCCAGTCGGCGGGGAGGACAATGGCACGGCCATGCGCATCGTCTCCCTCCAGCCATCGGCCACCGAGATCGTCTTCGCCCTCGGCCTGGGCGACTGGCTGGTCGGTCGCAGCCACCGTTGTGACTACCCCGACGAGGTCGTGGACGTGCCTGTCGTGACCTCGGCGGGCGGCTCGATACGACCCGCGGCCCCAGGCGCCGCTGACGGACGGGTAGACCTGGACCTCATCGCCAAGCTCGAGCCGGAGCTGGTGCTCACCGCGGCCGGCCCGAGTGGTCCAGCCGAGGCACGGGCCGTTCGCGATGGGCTGCGCGCCAGGGGCCTGGAGGCGTCGGTCGTCGGCCTTGATCCGCGCTCGCTCGAGGGCATCTTCAACGCCATCTCCACGGTCGGGGCCTACGTGGAAGCCGAGGACGAGGCGGTGGGCCTCATCGAGCTCCTCCGCGAACGGCTGGGCGCGCTCGAGAACCGCATCCTGGAACGTCGGTTGCAGGGGATCGCCTCACGCCGCGCCGTCGTCCTCGAGTGGCTCGAGCCGCCCATCGGCGCTGGATGCTGGGTGCCGGAGCTGGTGCGCCGCGCCGGTGGCTGGGAGCTGCTCGGCCGGGAGGGTGAAGATCCCGAGGAGACGACCTGGGAACGTCTCCGCGAGGTCGATCCCGAGGTCCTTGTGCTCGCTCTCCGGGGTTGCGACGCACCTGCCGCGGTCCGACGCCTGGAGGCGACGACCCTGCCGGCTTGGTTCGACGACCTGGAGGCCGTGCGCGACGGGGCCTGCTTCGCGGTGGACGGCAGCGGCCTTCTGCTGCGCCCCGGCCCGCGCGTCATCGAGGCCATCGCCGTGCTTGCCGAGCTCCTCGACCCGGAGGGTTTCAGCGGAGCCGGACCGGCCGGCGCCTGGGTCCCGCTGGGTCCCCAGCACATGGGCCAGCTTCGCGAAGCCTGACCGCCGCGCCGACACCTATACTCGCGAGCGTGTCACTGAAGGGGACGACCGTCGCGACCGTGGGCACGGGTGTGATGGCCGAATCGATGATCACAGGCCTGCTCAAGGGCGAGCGGCTGGCGGCCGCCCAGGTCATCGCCAGTGACCCGCGAGCCGAGCGGCGCGAAGAGCTCACCACCAGGCATGGCATCCGGACCACCGCGTCGAACGTCGCCGCCGTCGAGGCTGCCGACATCATCGTGTTGGCCATCAAGCCGCAGATGCTGCAGCGGGTCGGGCCCGAGGTGGCACCGCGCTTGCGACCGGAGCAGCTCGTCATCTCCGTCCTGGCCGGCGCCACGACCAAGGCCCTGCGCAATGCCCTCCGCCACGATGCCATCGTGCGGGCCATGCCCAACACGCCCGCCCAGCTCGGCAAGGGCATGACCGTCTGGTACGCCACGCCCCAGGTGAGCGAGCTGCAGCGTGCCCAGACCGCGGAGCTGATGGGCGCCCTGGGCAGGGAGCTCGAGGTGGACGACGAGGGGTACGTGGCTATGGCCACGGCGGTCAGCGGCACGGGGCCGGCCTACGTCTTCCTGGTCATGGAAGCCCTCATCGATGCGGCCGTGCACCTGGGCTTCCCGCGCCACATCGCCCACGACCTCGTCATCGAGACGCTCCTGGGTGGCACGCTCTTCGCGCAGGCCACGGGTGACCACCCGGCACAGCTGCGCAACATGGTCACCTCGCCGGCCGGCACGTCCGCTGCGGCCATCGCCGAGCTGGAGAAGGGTCGCCTGCGCACGGTGCTGTCCGAGGCCGTGTGGGCGGCCTACCGGCGCACGGAAGAGCTGGGCCACGAGCTCGAGGAACAGACCGCGTCCGACGTTTGACGTTCTGTGGCAGTCTCTGCTGTGGATACCCCGCCCCAGTATCCGGCTGCAGCCCCCCGCAGACGAGGACCGACCCATGACCGACCACGACACGATCGCCGCTGCGCTGCGCCAGGGCGGCATCATCGACATCACCACCGCCGGCCGCCAGTCGGGCCAGCCGAGGCGCATCGAGATCGTCTTCTTCAACTTCGACGGGCGCGTCTACATCTCGGGCATGCCCGGCCGCCGCGCCTGGATGGCCAACCTGGCGGCCGACCCGCGCTTGACCTTCCACCTCAAGAAGGGGGTCGTGGCGGATCTGCCGGCCACGGCGCGCATCATCACCGACGACGCCGAGCGCCGGCCCATCATCGAGCGTGTCTGCGCCACGTGGAACCGCATGGACCGTCTCGAGGCCTTCGTGGCCGGCGCGCCGCTCATCGAGGTCACCTTTGACGACCTGACACTGCTGGCCGCCGGAGATCATCCACTCACGAGCGCCGAGCACGGCTGACCGGGACGCTCAGGGCGAGGGCAGCCAGGCAGAGGGCCGGGACCAGGAGCCACGCGGTCGAGACGTCGCTGGCATCGGCGGCCAGGCCCAGCGCGAACGGTGAGACGAGGATGGCGACCCCAGAGGCGAGGATCAACCGGGCGGACCCGCGATCCTGCAGCCCGGGCACCAGTGCGAGCGTGACGGCGATCCCGAGCGGATACAGGAAGCCCGTGCCCAGGCCGCCGAGGTAGATGCCCAGCCCGGCCACTTCGACGCTCTCCGCGAGCCGTGCCAGCAGCGTCCCAAGGAGGGCGACCGCGAGGCTGCCGCGCATCAGCCAGATGGGATCGCGTCCTCCGACGGCGTGGAAGCTCAGACCGACTCGAGCCGTGGCCATCCCTGCGTAGAACCCGGCCGCCACCAGGGTCGCGTCCCCGAGCGAGATGCCGACCTGCCGCTCGACCAGCGTGCTGGCCCAGAAGACGATCGCGAACTCCACCGACACGACGAGCACGACCAGGCACCAGGCCAGCCAGTAACGGCCAGGCAGCCGACCGGTGGCCTTGACGGCATGCGCGGAGGCCGCCTGGCGACCTCGAGAGGCCCAGAGGCCGGTCAGGATGAGGAGGGCTGCGACCAGGAAGGCGAGCTGCCAGCCGAGGCCGATGTCCTCACCGACCCCGATGACGATGGGGACGCTGATCGAGGCCAACATCGCCACGAGGGCGGCGCGGCCCATGCGGACACGAGCCAGGCTGCCTCCGCCCCGCGTGAGCGTGCGGTTGATATCGGCCAGCAGGAGCCCCGCTCCCAGGCCGACCATGCCGGCGCCGGCCAGCGTCACGGCCAACGTCGGAGCGGTGGCCAGGCAGGCGGTCGCGGCAGCCAGCAGCAGGTAGGCCGTGCGATGCGTGGCCCGTGGCCCCAGGCGCGCCTCGACGCGGTCTCCGGTGATCCCAGAGACTATGAAGCCGATCGCGAGCAGGGACGAGTGAAGCGCAGCAGCGGCATCGGACAGCGACAGCGCCACGGCCAGGAAGGCGGTGACGGCGCCCACGCCGTAGAGCAGGTACCCGATGACCGACTGGTCGAGGTAGGCGCTCCTCGTCTGGGAGGTGGACGCGGGTGCGTCCGGCTGCGGTGCGGCGGCATGGGACAAGGGCATACCGAGATGCTACGTCGGGGACCGTCCGTCACTTGTCCCGGGCGGTGGACTCGAGGCCGACATCCACGAGTCGTAGACTCAGAGCCATCCGTGGCACACTCGGCTGGCGCAGGTCACGTGGATGAGGCGTCAGCCGGCGATCCGAGCGCGACCGGAGGCGCACCGCTAGACGAGGTTGGAGATGGCCATGGACGTCGCCCTTAGCGCGACGAACGCTGAGCCGCTGAGCGCCGACGAGATCATCAGGCTCTCGAAGCAGTACACGCTCTACGAGTGGGTCGCCCAGAACGCGGCAGATCCCATCGCCGTGGCCACGGCCAAGGGCTCCTACTTCTACACGGCTGACGGACGACGCTTCCTTGACTTCAACAGCCAGTCGATGTCGGTCAACATCGGCCACGGCGACCAGCGCGTCATCGACGCCATCGCGGGCCAGGCCCAGCGGCTGGCCTTCACGAGCCCCTTCCTGGCCCATGAGCCGCGCGCCCGCCTGGGACGCAAGCTGGCCGAGCTGACGCCAGGGGACCTGGACGTCGCCTTCTTCACCAACGGCGGCGCTGACGCCAACGAGAACGCCATCAAGCTGGCCCGCCAGTTCACCGGCCGCCACAAGATCCTGGCCCGCTACCGCTCCTACCACGGCGCCACGGGTGTGGCCATCGCTGCCACCGGTGACCCGCGCCGCTGGGCAGGCGAGACCGGCATCTCCGGCATCGTGCGCGCGCCGGATGCGCACAAGTGGGGCCGCCCCGAACCGGAGCCCGCCGACCGCGCCCTCGCGGAGCTGGAAGAGATCATCATGTACGAAGGCGGCCACACCATCGCGGCCTTCATCCTCGAGCCGATCGTGGGCGCCAACGGCATCCTCATCCCGGCCGATGGCTACCTGCAGGGCGTGCGCGAGCTCTGCGACCGCCACGGCATCCTGCTGATCGCCGACGAGGTCATGACCGGCTTCGGCCGCACGGGCCGCTGGTTCGCCGTCGAGCACTGGGGCGTCGTTCCGGACCTGCTCACGATGGCCAAGGGACTCACATCCTCGTACATCCCCTTCGGCGCGGTGGCCATGCGCCAGCACATCGCCGATGCCTTCCGGGAGCGCGCCTACGTCGGCGGCCTCACCTACAACAGTCACCCCATGGGCTGCGCCGCGGCCCTGGCCGTCATCGATGTCATGGAGCAGGACGGGCTCGTGGAACGCTCGGCGAGGATGGGCGAGGTCATGCGCGGCCACCATGAGCGCCTCATGGCGCGCCATCCCAGCGTCGGCGGCCACCGCAGCCTGGGCCTCTTCGGCGTCTTGGACCTGGTACGCGATCGACGCACCTACGAGCCGATGGTGCCCTTCAACGGCACCAGCGAGGAGATGCAGGCCATCCACCGCCACTTCCGCGAGCA
>JBFYUV010000310.1:0-3451 GCA_041299865.1 Chloroflexota bacterium | reverse complement strand
TGCGTCGCTCATCCCTGGCCTCCTGGCGATCCGTCGTGTGCGGGTTCGATAGGGATACCTTGGGACGGAGGGGTGGGTCGGCGCGATCGGCGGAAGCCTTAGGCGAAGGTGTCCGCGACCTCACCTGGGGCCAGACCAGGACCGCGAACACCAGCCGGGTGCGCCGCGTCAGGACACCCCTCCTATCGGTGATCCACTCACCACTTCACGCTCGTGCTACTGCGCTCACGAGGTCAGGACTTCCCACGCAGAATGTCGCGGGTTCGAATCCCGTCTCCCGCTCCAACGTCATGAGTCGCGACATCGGCGACACATGAGTCGCGACATCGGCGACACATGCGTCACCCGGTCGCTGGAGACCCGGCCATCGGTCGGGGTCTCGTCGTTGGTTGCGCCAGTAGCGGCGGCCCGGCTCGATGAGGTGGGTCGAGACGACCTCGCCCACGGACATGGGATGATCGCGAGACCCTGTCTTCACCTCGAAGGAGCCGATGGTGACCCTCGACCTTGAGGAACTCCGCCTCGCGGTCTACCGCGATCTCGCCCGGACGGGTCGGGCGCCGACACCGACGGAGCTCGCGTCACGACTCGATCTCAGCGGGCCCGAGGTTCTCGACGGCCTCCGCGCGCTCGCGGCGGCACGCCACCTCGTCCTGGGCGCGGACGATCGGGTGGTGATGGCGCACCCGTTCGCGACGATCCCCCTCGGCTTCTCGGTCATGGGCCGCGAGACACTCTGGTGGGGCGGCTGCGCGTGGGACTCATTTGCCCTTCCCCATCTGCTTGCGGACGAAGGCGAGGAGCTCGTGTCGACGCGATGTCCAGGCTGCGGCCGGGCGCTCGCGTGGGTCGTCGGGCGCGATGCGCCGCCGGCTGGCGAGGAGGTTGCCCACTTCCTCATCCCGGTCGAGCGTATGTGGGACGACGTCGTGCATACGTGCGGCCACCAGCGCCTGTTCTGTGGACGAGCGTGTGTGGAGAGCTGGCTTGCCGCGAGCGCCAACGAGCGCGGCTACGTCATGGATCTCGCCACTCTGTGGCGGTTGGCCAGTCATTGGTACGACGGCCGCCTCGAGCCCGGCTATACCCGTCGGGAGCCGTCGGCGGCTGCTGCATACTTTCAGAGCGTCGGGCTTCGGGGCCCGTTCTGGGGGCTGGACGACTAGCAGGGGCACCGGCGAAGGCACTGGCCACGACACATCCTGCGGGGTCAGGGCGACGCACGGGGAGGGCATCGAGACCTTGCCGCGGACCATCGCGCAGCCGGACTTCCAGCCGCAGTTCGATCACATCATCATCGCCGTGCCCGACCCCCAGCCCATACGGCGGCTGCTCGCTGACGAGTGGGGACTCAGCCTCCACCCCACCGACACCTCGGTGTTCGGCGACGGCATCGCCAACCTGATCCTGCCCCTCGAGCCGCCGCAGTACCTCGAGCTTCTCTACATCCACGACGAGGCCACGTTCCGGGCGCGGGCGTCGTCCTCACTCGTCGAGCGGATGGAGCGCGGCGGGGGCCTGGAGAGTTGGGCGCTGAGGACCTGGGACCTCGCCGCCGTCGAGCGCCAGCTTGGCCGTGAGCGGGATCCCATCGACCCGGACTACTACGCCGACGGCTCGCAGCCGCCATGGCGGTACCTGTCGAAGCCCGGTGAGCTCCTCGGCTACCCGTTCTACATCGAGTACGCGTCCCCGCCGGAGCAGCGCCTGGAGCGCTGGCGGGAGCGACTCCACGAGGTCGGCCACCGGGTCCAGCCCGGTGGGATCGAGTGGATCGAGGCCGTCGGTGACGAGGCCGATCTCCTCGAGTGGGTCGCGCCCGCGCGGCACCTGGACATCCGGATACGAGCCGGAAAGCCAGCCCTCCGCGCCGCCGTCCGGGTCGGCGAACGGCTTCTGATGCTGTCGAGCGACGTATCCGGCGGGGTCGCCAGTGGGAGTCTGGGGGGAGTCGCACCCCGGGGTGTGGGGCCTCTCTGACCACTGGCCACTCGTCGCCCGATTCGACCTCTGACCCCAGACTGGGCCCAGGAGCGGCATGGCGACCGGACGCCGGCTGACGCCACACGAGTTCGCCGGCCTGCTGGCTACGTCCGCACACCGCGTCCGACCCGGCGGCGCTGCCCGCGCCGGGAGGCTCGAGCGCCTGGCCCGACATGGAACGCCCCGCCAGCCGAGGGGCAGGCTGGGTCCGCTCTTCTGCTCACGCGTGCCAGCCGGGTGCCGCATGATCATTCAAGCGCGGGCTCTGGCCAGGACGCCGGGTCCGGCCCAGGGCGCGATGATCGAACCGCGCCTGGGCAAGGCCGAGGCTGGCAGCAGGGGCATCTCCCGGCTGGATGCCACGGTCTGGATTCGACCGGCACGCACAGGGCGGAGGGCATGATGAGACCCAGAGTTGAGCTGCTGAGCCCGGACCTGGTCGAGCGCATCATCGCCGAGGGCCTGGCGCTCCTCGTGGACCCGGGCGTCCGGGTGCACAACGACGAGGCGCTGGGGCTCCTGGCCGAGGCAGGCGCCGACGTGGACCGGGAGGAGCAGATCGCGCGCATCCCGGAGCGGGTGGTGCGGCGGGCCCTCGAGACGGCGCCCTCGGAGTTCCACCTCTTCACCCTCGATGGCCAGCCCGCCGTCCATTACGGCGGCGACGACGTGCAGTTCAACCCGTGCTCGACCGCGCTCACCATCCTCGACAGCCAGACGCAGCGGCAGCGCCCGCCCGTCACCGCGGACCTGGTGAGATTCGTGAAGCTGGTCGAGACGCTTCCCCAGCTGGATGCGCAGAGCACGGCGCTGGTCTGCTCGGACGTGCCCAGGGA
Source organism: Chloroflexota bacterium (assembly GCA_041299865.1). GTDB lineage: Bacteria > Chloroflexota > Limnocylindria > Limnocylindrales > CSP1-4 > JAFMJV01. The sequence continues at coordinate 632 of JBFYUV010000310.1, read as the reverse complement.
GATCGCCGACCTGTACCGGCTGCATGTCGCCCTGAACTTCATGCGCAAGCCGATCGTCACCGGTGCGTTCCGCACGGACACGCTCCGGATCATGAAGGACCTGCTGGTCGCGGCGGTTGGCGACGAGGCGACTCTGGCGGCGAAGCCCGTCGCCGTCTTCGACGTCTGCCCCTCGCCGCCGCTCCTGTGGAGCGACCTGGGCTGCCAGAACCTGATGGACTGCGCCCGGAGCGACATCCCCACGCAGCTGATCTCGATGCCGCTCGCCGGCGCCACCGCGCCGGTGACCCTGGCCGGCGCGGTCATCCAGCACGCGGCAGAGAGCCTCAGCGGCGTCACCATCTGCCAGCTGGCCAAGCCGGGTGCGCCCATCGTCTGGGGCGGCTCGCCGGCCGCCTTCGACATGCGCAAGGGCACGACACCGATGGGTGCCGTCGAGACCTGGATGATCGACATGGCCTACGTCCAGGTCGGCAAGGCGCTCCATCTGCCGACCAACGCCTACCTGGGCCTGAGCGACGCGAAGATCGTCGACGCGCAGTGCGGGCTGGAGGCAGCCGGCGGCATCTTCATGGCCTTCCTCTGCGGCGTGAACATGGTGTCCAGCCCGGGCATGCTCAACTTCGAGAGCG
>JBFYUV010000309.1:0-4199 GCA_041299865.1 Chloroflexota bacterium | reverse complement strand
CACCCGCGGCCATCGGCGGACGTGGCGCTCATGGCCCACGTCGGTTACGACATCGAGGCCATCGGGCCGTTCCTGACGGCGGCGGAGGCGGCCTGCCAGCGATGCGTGGCCATCATGGGCGAAGGCTCCATGACCACGACGGCGTCCCTGCTCTGGGAGCCGATCCACGGCGAGCCGCGGGTGCCCCTGCCCGCCTTGCCGGAGCTCCTGACGCTGCTCCTGGCCATGGGCCGACTGCCGCAGGTGAGGCTGGCCGAGCGAACGCCAGCGGCCTTCGAGAGTCTGGACGACCTGGTGGCCATGAGCCGCCGGCAGCTGTGGGTGCGGCCCGACTCGAACCGGGACCGGCGCCTTGAGACGCTGGTCACCGCGCGGGCCACCCGGCGCGAGGAAGGCTGGGCCCTCGACTGGCAGCCCTCGACGATCGGCATCGTGTCCTGGGAGGCGATCGAACACGGCGGGCCGATGCCCGACGAGCGCGCCCCGACCTAGGTCAGCCCGACAGCTGCCATCGTCGCCACCCGGGCATTCCCAGGAGGGCGCTATGCTCGCGCCATGAAGGTGCTGCACCTGACCACCGGACCGGCCGCCACCAACGTCTGGGTCCTGGCCGACGTCCGCACCCGGGAAGCCATCGCCATCGACACCGCAACGCCCAGCGTGCGCTGGCTCACGCAGCAACTCGGAGAAGAGGGCTGGTCACTGCGCTTCGTCGTGAGCACCCACCGCCACTGGGACCACATCGGCGATAACGCCGAGGCCATCATCGCCACGGGGGCGACGCTGGCCGTGCACCGCGCGGACCGCCACGGGTTGGAACACCCGGACCCCATGTCCGCGCCCTTCCCCATCCCGCCCAGCGTGCCCGCCCTGGACCTTGCGGAGGGTTCGCACATCCGGTTCGGCGAGATGGACCTGGTCGTGCTGCACACGCCCGGTCACACCGAGGGCTCGGTCTGTCTCCTGTCGCAGGAGGACCGACTTCTCGTCAGCGGCGACACGCTCTTCGCCGGTGGCTGGGGACGGACCGACCTCCCCGGCGGCGATACGGGGCAGATGGTCGAATCGCTCGCTCGCTTGGCAGCGCTGGAGGACAGCATGACGGTCCTGCCCGGCCATGGACCGGAGACCAGCATCGGTCGCGAGAAGCCCTGGCTCGGTCTCGTGGCACAGCACCGGCGCCTGCCCTGGTGATGGCTGGCTGACTCAGCCCGGCGAGCCTGCGGCAGGACCGACCTGGTCGCCTCCGTCGGCTGCTTCAGCCAGCGGCTTGTGCCACTCGGATGACGAGCGCACGACCTCGAAGCCGTGGCGCCGGTACAGCCCCAGGGCCTCGTTGGCATTCTGCGAGTCCACGCCCAGCTGTGCTGAGGTCATGCCCCGCTCGCGCAAGGCCACCAGCGTCCGCCCGATGAGGGCCGAGGCCAGGCCCCGCCGGCGCCAGCGCCGACGCGTGAAGATGGGGTCGGTCCAGCCACGCAGGTAGCGCTGGGCCTCGTTCTCGTCCGGATCGATCTGGCCCTGGACGCCTGCGGCGATCTCGTCTCCATCGAAGGCGACGATGAGCAGGTCCACGTCGAGGTGGGGGTCCTGCGACCAGCGGCGGAAGGCGGCCTCCGACGTGTCATCGGCACCGAAGTGGTCGATGAATGCTTCGGACATGGCATCCCAGACCTGGTGCAGCTGCTTACGTTGGAGCGGCCGAGTCTCCAGGCCCTCGGGCATCGGGGGCACCTCGATGGCCTCGAGGTCGGGCCGCACCATGTGGTGATAGATGCGGACGCGACGATAGCCGCGTGCCGTGGCGAGCGCGATGCCGCCCTCGTCTCGGTCGTTCAGCCAGGTCATGAGCATCCGGGGCCCGGGGTGCTCGTGGCCGGCGGCCAGCTCTCGGAGTCGTGCCTCGTTGCGCCCCAGCAAGGCCCTGCCGATGCCGCGTCGTCGCCAGTCGGGATGGACGTCCCCGAAGCTGCGGTAGTGACGCTCACCATCGGAGGTGTCCGACCATTCGATGGACGACCAGGCCACGAGGCGGTCGCCCACGAGCGCCAGGACGACGTCTTCGCGGGGGTCGATGTGGGTCCGGTTGGCCATGTCGATGGCGATGCTTGCCGCGCTGATGTACTCCGTGTCGCCGTTGGCGACGTTGGCCGCCTGTGCCACCTCGGCCATGGCCGGCGCGTCCTCCTCGCCAGTGTAGGTCCGGAAGCGCAGCTGCTCGATGGCCGGCGCGCCGATCACGCTCAGCCAGTGACGTTGATCGGATGTCGCATCCCTCATGGCTCACCCCGCTTGTGTCTACCGGCAAGCTTGCCGTGATGCTTGTAGAGGCGCCCCAGGCGCCGGCCCTCGGCGCGCTGGCTGCGGACGTCTGCGCGCAGGGCCATGGACTGCAGCTCGGCCTCCAGCTTGCGGTGGCTGGCGAGCCGCGCGGCTGAGAGCTGGCCGGTTCCGATGGCCGCCTGGACCGCGCAGCCGGGCTCGCCCTCGTGCCCGCAGTCTGAGAAACGGCAGCGCCGCGCGAAGGACGCCACGTCCGCGAACGTCGTCGCCAGGCTCGCTGCATCACCCAGCACGCCGACCGTCCGCAGGCCCGGGGTGTCGATGAGCAGACCGCCGCTCGGGAGGTGGAAGAGCTCGCGGTGGGACGTCGTGTGGCGTCCCCGGCTGTCGTCCTCCCGCAGGGCGCGGACCACCTGGCGTTCCTCGCCAAGCAGTGCGTTGGCGAGGCTGGACTTGCCCACCCCCGAGGAACCCAGCAGACAGGCCGTCAGGCCTGCCCGGAGGTGGCTCCGGAGCTCGTCGAGGCCGACGCCGGTGAGGGCGCTGCTGACGACGACACGGGTGCCGGCGGCGACGGCATGCACCTCGGACACGGCTCCGGACAGGTCGAGCGCGATATCGACCTTGTTCAGGACGACGATGGGCGTCACCCCGCCCTCCATGGCCAGCAGCAGGTAGCGCTCGATGCGGCGCGGATTGAGGTCGTGGTCGAGACCCGAGACGAGGAAGGCGAGGTCCAGGTTGGCGGCCAAGATCTGTGGTCGGCCGTCGGAGGCGCGGCTGCGGACGAACGTGCCTCGCCGCGGCAGGACCTCGCGCGCGATGGCCTTGCCAGGCTCGCCGGGCAAGGGTTCCAGTGCCAGCCAGTCGCCCACCGCGGGGCCCGGCTCAGCGTCTTCCGGCGCCCGCTGCCGGCGTCGCTGGAGGAGCACGTCCGTCGGTCCGGCAGCGGTCAGGGCCAGCAGCATGCCGCTGCTGCTCACGACGCGGCCGGGCACCAGGCCGTCCGCCGCGTGGCGACCGAAGGACGCGGCCCGCTCGGCCGACCAGCCGAGGTCGCGCAGGGTAGGGGAGGCCTGCGTCAGCCCCAAGCGTGCGGGTGTCCGATCGGCACCCATCAGCCGACCCTCTTGAGGCGACCGGTGCGCTTGGCGTAGCGCTCTGCCCGGCCGAAGGTCCAGACGCCCAGCGGGATGAAGACCACGGCCATGACCAGCAGCGGCCAGAGCAGGTCGAGCAGCTCGGTCACGGGCGTACCCTCGATGATGCCGGCGCGCATGCCCTCCAGGACGTAGGTCGCCGGCGAGAGCCGGGAGAGCGCCTGCATCCACTCGGGCAGCACGTCCACGCTGTAGTACACGCCGCTCACCAGGAGCAGCGCAGACTGCAGCATGAAGGTCATCTGGGCACCCCGCTCCACGTACATGAGCGGCAGGATGGCGGCCATCATGCCGATGCCGATGAAGGATAGGGAGCCCACGGCCAGGAAGACGATGGGGGTCAGTGGATCGGCGTGCGTCAGGTCCAGCCCGAAGAAGAGGGTCAGGACCACGAGCATCACGGCCGTGTGCACCAGCCCGTACATGACGGCATAGGCCGTCGAGCCGAGCAGCTGCGTCCAGCGCTGGATGGGAGCCATGAAGGTGTACTCCAGCGTGCCCTCCCAGCGCTCCCAGGCGACCGTCTCGGCGATGAAGCCGAAGACGATGGACAGGAAGTTCCAGAAGACGGCCCCGATCATGAGTGTCAGGACGAGGTCTGGGTCCTCCTGCTCCACGCCGATGAAGGCGATGGAGAGCGCGCTGGTCGTGGCGTAGATGAGCCAGGCGATCTCCCAGCCCCAGTAGCGCCGGGTCAGGAAGAAGTTTCGTTCGATGAAGGCGAAGCTCGCCGTGAGCTCTCGCCTCAAGAGAGCC
>JBFYUV010000305.1:0-3714 GCA_041299865.1 Chloroflexota bacterium | reverse complement strand
CGCTGCTCGCCGCTCATGGGCTGCCAGCGCAGATCCGGCTGGCGCGCGGCCGAGGCCTCGTCCAGGCGACGCACCGGCGCGTCGTGGGGGGCGCCACGCAGGAGCTCCGGGTCACGGCGAGCTTCCTCGGCCACCGCGATGAGCGCGTCAGCGAAGGCGTCCAGGGTCTCGATCGATTCCGTCTCGGTCGGCTCGATGAGCATGCACTCCTCGACGATAAGGGGAAAGTAGATGGTCGGCGGATGGTAGCCGTAGTCGATGAGACGCTTGGCGATGTCCAGCGTGCGCACGCCGGTCTCCGCCTTGAGGGCCTGCGCGGTAGCTACGAACTCGTGCTTGCAGGGGCCCTCGAAGGGCAGCCCGTAGGCCTGCCCGACGCGCTGGCGCAGGTAGTTGGCGGCCAGGACGGCGTCGTCGCTGACCTGGCGCAGGCCGGGGCCGCCGTGGGCCAGGATGTAGGCGAAGGCGCGCACGAGGATCCCGGTGCTGCCGTGGTAGGCGCGCACCCGCCCGATCGAGGCCGGCCGTTCTGCGGGCCGCTCCAGCCGGTAGCTGCCATCCGGCTCCGCCACGACCAACGGCCCGGGCAGGAAGGGGGCCAGGTGCTCCGCGACGGCGATGGGTCCGGCGCCGGGTCCGCCGCCACCGTGCGGCGTGGAGAAGGTCTTGTGAAGGTTGAAGTGCATGACATCGAAGCCGGCCGCGCCGGGTCGGAAGTGGCCCAGCACCGCGTTCATGTTGGCGCCGTCCATGTAGGCCAGCGCGCCGGCGGCATGGACGGCCTCCAGCAGCTCCACGACGCCGTGCTCGAAGAGACCCAGCGTCGAGGGGTTGGTGAGCATGACCGCGGCCGTGCGCGGGCCGAGGGCAGCACGCAGCGCATCAAGGTCCAGCGAGCCGTCCGGCCGGGAGGCCACGGTCACGGTGCGGTAGCCGGCCATGGTCGCCGTGGCCGGGTTGGTGCCGTGCGACGAGTCGGGCACGATGACCTCGTCACGGGCCGCGTCCCCACGGCTGGTGTGCCAGGCGCGGATGACGAGGATGCCGGTCAGCTCGCCGTGCGCGCCCGCCGCGGGCTGCAGGGCCACGGCCGGGAAGCCGCCGATCTCAGCGAGCTGCTGCTGCAGCCGCCACATCAGCTCCAGCGTGCCCTGCGCCAGGGCATCCGGGGCCAGCGGATGCAGCTCCGCGAAGCCCGGCAGGCGAGCCGCCCACTCGTTGACCTTGGGGTTGTACTTCATCGTGCACGAGCCCAGCGGGTAGAAGCCGCTGTCCACCGAGTAGTTGAGATGCGAGAGGCGCACGAAGTGGTAGACGACGCTGGGCTCGTCGACCTCCGGATGGGCGGCCGGCCGCACGCGCAGGTGCTCGGCGGGCTCGCCGTCGAGGGCGCCTGCCGGGGCGTGCGGCACCTTGAACGAGGAGCGGCCTGGCACGGAGAGCTCGTCGAGGGTCGGCTGCAGGTCGGGGCCGACCGCGGACCGCCTGCTCACGCCGTCACCTCGCGCAGGGCCTCCACCAGCCGCTCGATGTCTTCGTCGGTGGTGACCTCCGTGGCGCAGAGCAGGAGGGCGTCGGCGAGGTCCGCATCGTCGGGGTACCAGCGCTGCAGCGGCAGGCCGGCCAGGATGCCGCGCTCCAGGAGTCGCGCATGGACCCCCGTCGCACCGGGCACGCGGATGGCGAACTCGTTGAGGTAGGGGGCCGTGTGCAGGCGCTCGATGCCGATGGCTGCCAGGGCCAGCTCGAGACGGCGGGCGGCCGCGGCCCCGCCAGCGGCCACGTCGCCCAGGCCGTGCGGGCCGAGCGTGGCCAGGTAGGTGGTCGCCGCGAGCGCGCAGAGGGCCTGGTTGGTGCAGATGTTGCTGGCCGCCTTGTCACGGCGGATGTCCTGCTCGCGCGCCCGCAGCGTCATGACGAAGGCACGCCGGCCCTCCAGGTCGGTGGTGCGACCCACCAGGCGGCCGGGGACCTGGCGCAGCAGGGCCTGGCTGGCCGCCAGCAGGCCGAGGTAGGGCCCGCCGTATTGAGGGGCGATGCCCAGCGGCTGCCCCTCCCCGACCGCGATGTCCGCGCCGTACTCGCCGGGGGGCGCCAGCACGGCCAGCGAGACCGGCTCCACGACCGCGATGAAGAGCGCGCCGGCAGCGTGCGCCAGCTCCGCCGCGCGGGCCATGGGCTCCAGCAGGCCGAAGGCGTTGGGCTGGCCGAGGATGACGCCCGCCACCGGCCGCGCGGTATCGGCCAGGGCGGCCTCCAGGGCGACCAGGTCCGTCGTGCCATCGGCTGCGGTCGGCAGCTCCTGCAGCTCTCGGCTGCCAGGAGCGAAGTAGGTGTGGGTGGTGTCCACGGCATGGCGGTGCACGGCCCGACTGATGAGCACCCGGTCGCGGCCGGTGGCACGCAGGGCCATGAGGGCTGCCTCGGCCGTGGCCGAGGCGCCGTCGTAGTGCGAGGCCGAGACCACGGGCAGGCCCATGAGCTCGGCGAGCAGCGACTGGAACTCGTAGACGGCCTGCAGCGTGCCCTGGCTGACCTCGGGCTGGTAGGGCGTGTAGGCCGTGGCGAACTCGCCCCGCGAGATGATGGTGTCGACGGTGGCCGGGATGTGGTGGCGGTAGACGCCGGCACCCAGAAAGGAGACGAGGTCGATGCGGTTGCGGGCCGCCAGCCCGGCCAGCTCGCGACCGACCTCCAGCTCGGATCGCGGCCCGGGCAGATCCAGCCCAGGCGCGCGAACGGCCGCGGGGATGTCGTCGAAGAGTCGCTCGACCGCGTCGATGCCGAGCACCGCGAGCATCCGCTCGCGGTCAGACGGCGTGTGCGGGCCGTAGACCACGCGTCAGCCGCCGATCTGCGCCCGGTAGACGCCGGCGTCCATGAGACCGTCGGCCATGGCGGGATCGTCCAGTCGCAGCCGCAGCATCCAGCCCGCCGCGTAGGGCTCGGCGTTGACCAGCTCCGGCTGCGTGGCGAGGTCCCCGTTCACGGCCAGCACCTCGCCAGCCAGCGGCGCGTACAGGTCGCTGGCGGTCTTGACCGACTCGACGACGCCGAAGGCCTCTCCCTTCTGGAGGTGGCGGCCCACGGCGGGCAGCTCCACGAAGACGATGTCGCCGAGCTCCTCGGTGGCGTAGGCCGTGATGCCCACGACGGCCTCGTCCGATTCGAGGCGCAGCCACTCGTGATCGGTGGTGTAGCGCAGAGCCTCGGGCACGTCCATCAGATCCTCCACCGTCGTCTTCGGTCCGGTCGTGCCCCCGTCAGGCCGGCTGCCCGACGCAGTCAGCGCGTCCGTCGGTAGAACGGCAGGGGCACGATCTCGGCGGCGACCGCGGCGTCGCGGATCGCCACCTCGAGCATGGTACCCGTGGATGCGGCGGAGGGCGGGACGTAGGCCATGGCGATGGCCTCGCCGAGCGTGGGCGAGGCGCTGCCGCTGGTGACGACGCCGATGGACTCCGGCGGCCCGGGACGCCGGACCGCGTCGCGGTGGCGAGCGATGCCGCGGTCGCGCAGCACGAGGCCGACCAGCTTGCGGGCCAGCGGCGCTGCCAGCTGTGCCTCCAGGGCCACGCGGCCCACGAAGTCGCGGCCGCCGGGCAGATCCGCGCCGCGCTCCAGGTGGACGAAGCGGGCCAGGCCTGCCTCCAGGGGCGTGGTGCGACGGTCGAGCTCGTTGCCGTAGAGCGGCATGCCCGCCTCGAGGCGCAG
>JBFYUV010000304.1:0-5824 GCA_041299865.1 Chloroflexota bacterium | reverse complement strand
AGAACTACTCGCGGCACCTCGCCCGCCGCGAGCCCGGCTCGCGCCCCTGGACGCTGCTCGACTACTTCCCGCCGGACTGGCTGCTGGTCGTGGACGAGAGCCACATGACCATCCCCCAGGTGGGGGGCTTGTACAACAACGACCGCACCCGCAAGGAGATCCTCGTCGAGTTCGGCTTCCGGCTGCCCTCCGCGCTGGACAACCGGCCCCTCACCTTCGAGGAGTTCGAGGAGCACCTCGGGCAGGTCGTGCACATGAGCGCCACGCCCGGGCCGTGGGAGCTGCAGCGCTCGGAGGGCATCGTCGAGCAGCTCATCCGGCCCACGGGCATCGTCGACCCGGCCATCGAGGTACGGCCCACGGAAGGCCAGATCGACGACCTCATCGACCGCATCAAAGAACGCGTGGAACGTGGCGAGCGCGTGCTGGTCACGACGCTCACCAAGCGCATGGCCGAGGACCTCGCCGACTACCTCCACGAGATGGGCATCCGCGTCTCCTACCTGCACAGCGAGGTGGACACCCTCGAGCGCGTGCAGATCCTGCGCGACCTGCGCCTGGGCATCTACGACGTCCTGGTGGGCATCAACCTCCTGCGCGAGGGCATCGACCTGCCGGAGGTCACGCTGGTGGCCATCCTGGACGCGGACAAGGAGGGCTTCCTGCGCAGCGCCTGGTCGCTCATCCAGGTCATCGGCCGTGCCGCCCGCAACATCGGAGGGCAGGTCGTCATGTACGCCGACCGCGTCACCGAATCGATGCAGGTGGCCATCGATGAGACGAACCGCCGCCGAGCGGTCCAGGAGGCCTACAACACAGAGCACGCCATCACACCGACGACCATCGTCAAGGAGATCCGCGACATCAACGATCGTCTGGCCGCCGTGGCCCATGCGCCGGGCGCGTTCGGTCCCGATTCGAGGACGCTCACCGAGCTCAGCCAGGCCCAGGTGGAGAAGCTCGTCTCGCAACTTGAGACGGAGATGCGCTCAGCCGCCAAGCAGCTGGAGTTCGAGCGGGCGGCCGCCCTGCGCGATGAGGTCCAGGACATCCGGCGCCGCGTGCTTGAGGAGGACGCCTCCGTGGCCGTCCTGAAGGCGGCCGAACGAGCCGCCAGCGGGACAGCTGACGCCAGGCGCGCCACGGCCAGCGCCCGTCCCTCGGAGCGGGCCGGCGCCCGCAAGGGCGGTCAGCGGTATGGGCACCAGCACGCCGCAGAGGAGTCGGCGCTGGAGGTCACCGCAGTCACCGTCCTGCCCGCTGGCGAGGAGCCGCTGGACATCGATGAGGGCACCGCCGCGGACGTCTTCCCGGGCCTCAAGGACTCCCACGAGGACCTCGATGAGGGCTGGATGGCACGCTGGATCGACCGGCCCACCTGGGACCGCCGCGTGACGCCCAACGTCATCAAGCGGACGGGAACGCGATCGCGTCGCCGCTGACCCGTGACTCGAACGCCCGTTCCAATTGACCCCGCTTGCGTTACACTGACCGCGTGCCCCAGGATCTGCTCATCGTGCGCGGCGCGCGCGAGCACAACCTCAAGAACATCAGCGTGGAGCTGCCCCGGGACCGGCTGATCGTCATCACCGGCCTCTCTGGGAGCGGCAAGTCGAGCCTGGCCTTCGACACCATCTACGCGGAGGGCCAGCGTCGCTACGTGGAGTCGCTCTCCGCCTACGCCCGCCAGTTCCTGGGCCAGATGGAGAAGCCGGACGTCGACCACATCGAGGGGCTCTCGCCGGCCATCTCCATCGACCAGAAGGGCGCCAGCCGCAACCCGCGCTCCACCGTCGGCACGGTGACGGAGATCTACGACCACCTGCGCCTTCTCTTCGCGCGCGTGGGTCACCCGCACTGCCCGAAGTGCGGGCGTGAGATCGCGCGCATGAGCGTGCAGCAGATCGTGGACCGCATCCGGGCCCTTCCGGACGGCAGCCGCATCCTCGTCCTGGGGCCGCTCATCAAGGACCGCAAGACGGAGGGCGAGCGCGTCTTCGCCGCGGCCCGGCGCCAGGGCTTCGTGCGCGTCCGGGTGGACGGTGAGCTCATGGACCTTGACGAGGCGCCGGTGCTCGACAAGTACAAGCGTCACAGCATCGAGGTCGTGGTGGACCGGCTCATCGTCCGCCACGTGGACGCCGATGGCCGATCCTTCGATGCCGAGCATCCTGACCCTGACGCCGCCCGCCTGGCCGACTCCGTGGAGACCGGACTGCGGCTGGGCGAGGGCGTCATGCTCGTGGCTCCCGCTGACGCCGGCGCCTTCGAGGAGCAGCGCTACAGCGAGAAGTACAGCTGCGCCTACGACGGCACCACGATCGACGAGCTGGAGCCTCGCTCGTTCTCCTTCAACTCGCCACACGGGGCCTGCCCGGACTGCACTGGCCTGGGCATCCGCCTGGAGTTCTCCGTGGAGCGCATCATCCCGGACCGTTCACGCTCCATCCCCGATGGGGCCATGGCGCCCTGGCGGACGGTGCCCACGGAGCTCTCCTGGCGGCTCAAGACGACCAAGGCCATCATGGAGGCCCACGGCTGGGACTACGGAGCCCCTGTCGAGGACCTGCCCACGGATGCGCTCGACTACCTCCTCTTCGCCAAGCGCAGTGAACGCGTCGAGGTGCGCTACCGGCACGAGCGCGGCGAGAACTCCTACCTGGCTACCTTCGAGGGCATCGTCACCAACCTCGAGCGGCGCTACCGGGAGACGGAATCGGAGTACATCCGGACCGAGCTCGAGAAGTACATGGTCGAGCGTCCCTGTCCGACCTGCGCCGGGCGGCGGCTCAAGCCGGAGACGCTGGGCGTGACCATCGGCGAGCGGCACATCGCGGACGTCGCAGGCATGTCGGTCAGCGAGGCCCTGGCCTGGGTGACCGCGCTGCCGGACACGCTGAACGAGCGCGAGTCGACCATCGCCCGACTGGTCACCAAGGAGATCGGCGAGCGGCTCGGGTTCCTGGCGGACGTGGGCCTCGATTACCTCACCATCGACCGCACCAGCTCCACCCTCTCCGGTGGCGAGGCGCAGCGCATCCGGCTGGCCACCCAGATCGGCTCCAGCCTCGTCGGCGTCCTCTACATCCTCGACGAACCCACCATCGGGCTGCACCAGAAGGACAACGCCAAGCTCATCGCCACGCTCATCCGGCTGCGCGACATCGGCAACACGCTCATCGTGGTGGAGCACGACGAGGAGACCATCCGGGTGGCCGACTGGGTCGTGGACATCGGCCCGGCGGCCGGGGAGCACGGTGGCGAGGTCATCGCCAGCGGGCCGCTGGAGGCCATCCTCGCAGAGCCCCGCTCCATCACCGGCGCCTTCCTGCGCGGCGAGCGCATGGTGCCCGTGCCGAGCGAGCGGCGCTCCGGCAACGGCAAGAGCCTCCTGGTGCGAGGGGCCCGCGAGCACAACCTCAAGGACCTCGAAGTGCGCTTCCCGCTGGGCACCTTCACGGCCGTCACGGGCGTCTCCGGGTCCGGCAAGTCGACCCTCGTCACGGACGTCCTCTATCGCGCCCTGGCCCGCATCGTCAGCGGTGCTCGCGTGGAACCGGGTGCCCACGATGCCCTGGAGGGCACGGAGGCCATCGACAAGGTCATCGAGATCGACCAGAGCCCCATCGGCCGCACGCCGCGCTCCAACCCTGCCACCTACACGGGCCTCTTCGGTCCTATCCGCGAGCTCTTCGCGGGCGTGCCGGAGTCGCGCGTCCGGGGCTACGGTCCGGGGCGCTTCAGCTTCAACGTCAAGGGCGGCCGCTGCGAGAACTGCAAGGGCGACGGCATCCTGAAGATCGAGATGCAGTTCCTGCCGGACGTCTACGTGCCCTGCGAGGTCTGCGGCGGCAAGCGCTACAACCGCGAGGCGCTGGAGATCCACTACCGCGGGCACTCCATCGCGGAGGTGCTGCGGATGACGGCGGAGGAAGCCCTGGAGGTCTTCCACGCCGTGCCGGCCATCCGCAACAAGCTCCAGACGCTCGTGGACGTGGGTCTCGGCTACATCCGCCTGGGTCAGCCGGCCACGACACTGTCGGGCGGCGAGGCGCAGCGTGTCAAGCTGTCCACGGAGCTGTCACGGCGCGCCACGGGACGGACGGTGTACATCCTCGATGAGCCCACCACCGGCCTCCACTTCGCGGACGTGGAGAAGCTGCTCCACGTGCTCCATCGGCTCGTGACCACCGGCAACACGGTCATCGTCATCGAGCACAACCTGGACGTCATCAAGACGGCCGACTGGATCGTCGACCTGGGACCGGAGGGCGGTGCCCGGGGCGGCCGCATCGTGGCCGAAGGCACGCCGGAGACGGTGGCGCGAGTCGAAGGCTCGGCGACCGGTGAGTACCTGGCGCGAGTGCTGCGCGGCGAACCGGTCGTGCCCCTCTCGGGGGTCACGTTCCGGGGTCCCTCCTCGGGCTCTGCGCCGCCGGGCGCCAGGTCCGTCTCGAGCGCATCCGGATCGGGTACCCGGGCCAAGCGCAGGCGCCCCGTCACGGCTGCCTCCTGAGCGGACTGCGCGGTGCTGGCCCTAGACTAGCGGGCGTGTCGTCGCCAACTCCGGCCTCCCGGCCCCTCGGGTCGCCCTGCTGATGCTTCCCGGGGTCGATCTTGAACAGCTCCTGCTGACCATCGGGCTGGTCGGCTTGGCCGCCATCATCTTCGCGGAATCGGGGCTCTTCTTCGGCTTCTTCCTGCCCGGTGACAGCCTGCTCATCACGGCGGGCGTCCTGGCGGCCGCGCGGCCGGACGTCTTCCCCATCCAGCTCGTCATCGCCGTGTGTTTCTTCGCGGCTGTGACCGGGGATGCCGTCGGCTACCTGTTCGGGCACCGCTTCGGGCGCCGGCTCTACGAACGGCCTGATTCGCGCTTCTTCCGGCGCAGCCACCTGCTCGCGGCCGAGGAGTTCTACCAGCGTCATGGCGGCAAGACCATCGTCATCGCGCGCTTCATCCCCTTCGTGCGCACGTTCGCCCCGATCGTCGCCGGTGCCGCCCTGATGCCCTACCGCCGGTTCGCGGTGTTCAACTTCACGGGCGCCCTGCTGTGGGCGGTCGGCCTGCCCCTGGCCGGCTATGCGCTCGGCAAGGTGATGGGCGACACGCTCGACCGCTGGCTGTTCCTCATCCTGGCCGTCGTCGTCGTCGTGAGCCTCCTGCCCACCTTCATCCACCTGCTGCGCCACAACCGGGAAGAGGTCTCGGCTCGCGTGCGCAGCTTCGGGCGGCGCGGTGCCGTGCGGGTCGGCGAGGAAGCCACGGAGCCCGTCGTCGGGGAGGGGCCGGGCTAGTTCGCTGGCTGGCCTGTCACCCTGATGGGTGTCGGCATCGTCACGTCGGAGTGGATCGCGGCGACTCGTCGGTCGGCCCGCCGCGCACTGGGCTGGGGGACACTTCCGCGAGTGCGGCTTCCTCGGCTCTCTCGAGGCGCAGGGCAGCTCCCGCGATGATGACGACGGCCACGAACGAGACACCGGCCGCGAGGACGGCCAGCAGCACCGCGCCATCGGGAGGGCCCAGCTCCGTGGACTCCACGCCCTCGGGCCACGGCCAGAGCACCCGGACCGACCCTGCCATGAGCCCGATGAGCACCGCCAGGACGACGTCGTGGTAGCGCTGCAGGGCCTGGTGCAGGACCTGGGAGAAGAGCGCCAGGCCGATGACACAGCCGGCCATGAAGGTCACCAGGACGACGATATCCAGCCCCGTGACGGCGGTCAGCAGCGGGCCGTACATGCCCAGCAGCACGAGCAGGAACGAGCCTGAGATGCCCGGCAGGATCATGGCGCAGATGGCGATCGCTCCGGACACGAAGTAG
>JBFYUV010000302.1:0-4967 GCA_041299865.1 Chloroflexota bacterium | reverse complement strand
CGCTCGAGGTCGTCGGGTGGCGCTGTGCGGAGCAGGTAGCGGTAGCGCTCGACCGCGGCAGCATCGGGATCTGCGTGTGCGGAGCTGCGTGGCGGGCGAGGGGAGAGCGCCGTCTGCGTCGAGGCGGGTGCCCGTCCCAGGAGTCGGTCAAGGAAGCTCACGGCGGTCCTCTCGTCTGTGTGGTCGGCAACGGACCGTCGTCCGGTGCCGCCAAGATGGGGCTGACGCCGCCATCGTGGCGCAGGGCACATGTCGGCCTGATGAACGAAGGCCCGTCACAGGTCCGGCCCAGGGAGGTGAGCGGGCCGTCCGGCGTGCATCGGCAGCGACCCGCTCGGGGCACCCCGACGACAGCCAGCGCGAGCACGAGACGGCGGCTGCGCGGGGGCGGTGTGGTGGGCGACCTTGACGCACCCCTAGATGCGTAATATATTACGCAGAATGAACGACGACGAGATGCAGGCACGGACCGACCTGTTCGGCAAGGTGTTCGTCCTGGTGCAGCACCTCACGCGGAGGACGGACGCAGCGCTCGAGCATCTCGGCCTGAGCAGCCGCCAGTGGCTGCTCCTGGCGGTCCTGGCCCGCGGCTTCCCGGGCCGTGCGCCATCGCTGACGGAGGCAGCGGAGCGGTACGGCAGCTCGCGTCAGAACGTGAAGCAGGTGGCCCTCGGCCTCGCGGCCCGCGGCTATCTGCGGCTCGTCCCGGACCCGCTCGATGGGCGGACGACCCGCCTCGAGCTGACGGAGAAGGTCGGGCTCTTCGATGCACCGGATGGCGTGGCCCGTGCCCGCGCGCTGTTCGAGGACGTCTTCGCCGGCCTCTCCGCGGAGGACGTGGCCACGCTGCGCACGCTGGTGGTCCGCTGGCTGGACGAGCTGACGACTGACCCGGGGCCTCGCACCGCGCGGACCCGACACGAAGGAGGGGATCGATGACGTTCGATGATGTCACGCTGCACCGGCCGGTCACCGCGACCGGCATCCGCCCGCGGACGGCTGCCCGCAGGATCGCCGCCGCTGTCCTGGCCCTGCACGGCCTGGTCCACCTCATCGGCTTCGTCGTGCCCTGGCGCCTGGCACAGGTCGAGGGCTTCGCGTACCGGACGACGGCGTTCGACGGTGTCATCGAGCTGGGTGAGACCGGGGCCCTGGTCATCGGCCTCGCCTGGCTGGCCATCGCGGTCGGCTTCGTCATCGCCGCGGTGGGCGTCTGGGAAGCGCGGGCCTGGGCCATCCCCCTGGTCGGCTTGCTGGCAGCCGCCTCGCTGGCTGTCTGCGTCATGGGTCTGCCTGAGACGGTCGCCGGCATCGTGCTTGACGTCGCCATCCTGGGGGCCGTGGCGTGGGCCTCGCGCGCCCATAGCGCGTCGCGCGGCACGGATGCCTGACCAGCGACGGAGCTCATCCCCGGGGAGGAGGATCACCATGACAGGACGTGTCTCGCAGGCCCGTTTCGAGGAGCTCGTGGCGGCCGAGTTCGCAGCGCAGCCCCTCGAGGCCGGCCCGCCGCTCCGGGAGGAGGACCTCGCCCCCCTCCCACCCCCGGTCCAGCGCTACGTGCGGGCCTCGGGGACCGTGGGGAAGCCGCGACCGCAGAACGTGCGCGTCGAGTTCGAGGCGATCATGCACCGCAAGCCCGGCGATGCCGGCATGGCGGCCACCTCGGTCCAGTTCAACTTCTTCGTGCGGCCGGCTCGCCTGTTCCTCATGAAGGCCCGCATGTACGGCCTGCCGGTCAGGGCGCTGCACGTCTACCGGGCCGAGCAGGCCACGTTCCAGGTCCGCGTCGCGTCCCTCGTCGACATGATCGATCAGTCCGGCGAGCAGATCAGCCGGGCGGAGACCGTGACCGTCCTCAACGACCTCTGTGCGTTCGCTCCCGGAGCCCTCGTCGACGAGCGGCTGGAATGGCGGCCGATCGACGATTCGAGCGCGGCCGTGACGTTCACGAACGGGCCTCAGCGGGTCTCAGCCGTGCTCATCTTCGGTGCGGACGACCAGCTGGTCGACTTCTGGTCCGACGATCGACCCGACAGCAGCAGCGGCAGTCCCGTGCCCATGCGCTGGAGCACGCCGCTCGGCGGGTACCGGGTCTTCGACGGCATCCGCGTGCCCACGCAGGGGAGCACCGTCTACGCGCGTCCCGAGGGGCCCTTCACCTACGGGGAGTTCACGCTCCGCTCGATCGCCTGGGACGTCACCTCGCTCCACGGTGAGTCGCGGAGCCGGTAACGCCGCGTCCCCGATGTCGATAGCTACGCTAACGATGTGGCTCCCGGCGCGGCGGAGCTGACGACCGGCGAGGCTCGAGTCCGGCCCGTCAGCGGTGCAGGTTCGCCGCGGCCAGGAAGGCGAGGCCGTGCTCCGTCAGGGCCCGCGCCGTGTGGTTGGTGGCATCGATCTTGGCCAGGAAGTCATCCTCAAGCGCATCCCAGTCGCCGCTGGCGATGATCTCCTCCTTGTCGCGGAAGTAGTCGAGGATGTCCGGGGGTGCACTCGAGCCGGCTCGACCTCCGGGTCGCCGCCCTCGTGCTTGGCCGAGAGGTTGGGCACGTGTCCAGCCAGCGCCACGAGCTCGTCGCGGCGATCGTAGGGCTGGCGCACGATGCTCTTCCAGGTCTCGGTGACATGGTGCTCGAAGCGGACGGCGTCCTGGAAGCCCAGCGCGCGACGGACCGCGGCCGCCAGCTCGATGGTCTCGTTCGAGACGGAGTTGCTCCAGTTGAGGCCGACGAGGGGCGACGATCCGTCGTCACGGGCGAAGAGCCTGGCCCCCATGAGCGTCCAGAGCGCGGCATACGGGTTGTCGTTGCCCATGAAGACGGAGATCTTGAACTCGATGTCGATGCCCAGCCGGTGCAGCAGGTAGCCGACGAGGACGGTGCCCGGGTTGAGGTTGAGCACCTGCCGGACGCCGTACGTGGTGTAGTAGTGGAGGTACTCGTCCACCCAGAGGAGCGGGTGATCGTTCGGCTGGCCGACACCCCCGAAGTAGCCGGTGATCGTGTCAGGGCCTGCCAGGTGGATGTTCGAGCCGTCGGTGCCCTTCGTGTCAAGGGTCTCCACGACGCTGGCGCCGATGATGCGCATGGCGGCCTGGACCGCGGCCAGGTCGCCATCGGCCTCCTGCTCGCGCATCTTGCGGACCCGGATCCAGCGGGCGGGCAGGAGCGACCGCTCCGCGATGGCCCGCCGCGCCGCGGTGACGAGCCAGGGGAAGTACTGAAGCGCGCTGACCTCGAGCGTCACCGCCAGGTCGTCGCGAACGCCCGTCGCCGCGCCCTGATCACCCAGCACGGCCCGCCGGTAGTCCGCGATGGAGACGAAGGCGCCGCGGTCGCGCTGCTCGGTCAGCCAGTCGAGGTCGGACAGGTAGTCCGGGCACCGGTCACGGACGTGGGCAAGGAGCGACGACAGCTCGCCGGCCTCGCGGGCCCGGCGGTTGATCTCCTCGGGCGTGCCGTAGCGAGCGACGACGCCAAGCAGGTCGTTGATCACCCGCGTCGCCGGATCGAGGAGCAGGGCGTTGAGGTCCGCGAGCCGATCCGGGGGGATCGCCAGCCGCTCGCGCAGATCGCGGTTCACGGCCATGACATCCTCCAGCGTTCCACCCACCCCTCCCGTTCCGGCGTCCAGAGCGTATCGGTCGTCTGCGGGTCAGAGTGATCGTCCGGGTGACGGCGCGATGTGCGGGAGTGCCGTTGGGGGCATGCTGGCAGGCCGTGTGTCGGGACCGCTGCTCACCGCCCAGCTCGCGCCAGGCATCACCGCTTCGGCCGGGCCAGGTGCCCGATCCCGACGTCACGCGCCGCGGCCACGGCGGCCGCGACTCCGCCGGTCCAGGGGCTCCCGTGTCCGGGCAGCAGCCAGTGCGCCTCGAGCTGCTCGATGCTCGCCAGCGAGGCCAGGGCTGCGTCGGGGTCGGCAGCGAAGGGACAGACCTGTGGCCCATGGCGCTCGCTGATCACGGCGTCCGTCGCCAGCGCATCACCCACGAAGAGGGCGTCGTGCCCCGGCGCGTGGAAGGTGACGCTGCCGTGCGTGTGTCCGGGTGTGTGGATGACGCGCAGGGCGCCCGGCACGTCCAGCGTCGTGCCCGGGTCGAAGGTGCCGACCTCCATCAGTGCCTTGGTCCGCATCCCGCCGTGTCGCATGAGCCACAGAAGGTAGCGCAGCAGGGAACCGACCTTCCGCTCGCCCATGCCGGCGCTCGGGTTCCTGGCCTGGCCTCGCGCGAGGGCCGCGTCGAGCGCGTGGATGCTGACGGGCACAGCGTGCTCGACTCGCAGCCGCTCGGCGAACCCGATGTGGTCATCGTGGCCGTGGGTCAGCACGAGCGCCCGGACGTCCTCGATCGTGCGGCCCATGGCCGCGAGCTCGGCCGTCAGGTCAGCGTAGTAGGCGGGCACGCCCGCGTCGATGATGGTGACGGCTCCGGCTTCCTCCACGAGGTAGCAGCCGACGATCTCCTCACCGAGTCGATGCAGGGATGGAGCGAGTCGCATAGGTCCGACCTCCTGTGCGGCGCGGCCTGACGGTCGTCATGTGCTGTCTTCGTGGCTCTGGCCCCTTCAGGCATGCAGGAACGCCGGCTCGACCTGTACGGGCTTCCCGCGACTCATCCGGAAGTCGCACCTCTGCCCACCCTGGGCGATGGTCTCGGTGCGGTCGAGCCGCAGGTGCATCGCCGCGAACTGGGGATAGTCGATCCAACAGAGGTACGGGGCATACTCGGGGGCACCTTCGCGGTCGAGGTACTTCACGGCCCCACACTCGGTGCAGTCCAGTCCGATCCCGAAGTCCTGTCCGTCGCCCTCGACGACCTCGAACACCCAGTCCTCCGGGTAGCGGCGTTCCTGGCTGGTGGCAGCGACGCGTCTCCACAGGTTCATGCCCTTCTGAGTGAGGAAGAGTCGGCCCTGCAGGCGCATCAGCCAGCGCGTGGGGACGGTCCTGTAGAAGCT
>JBFYUV010000299.1:0-5222 GCA_041299865.1 Chloroflexota bacterium | reverse complement strand
CGGACCGTGATGGGATAGGCCGCGAAACGCTGGCTGAACGTGACCAGGTGCTGCGACGCCAGCACGGTCGTGGGCACCAGCACTGCGACCTGCGTGCCAGCCTGGATGGCCTTGAAGGCGGCGCGCAGCGCGACCTCGGTCTTGCCGTAGCCGACGTCGCCCACCACGAGGCGGTCCATGGGCGTGTCGCGCTCGAGATCCTCCTTGACCTCGAAGGCGGCGCGCAGCTGGTCGGGGGTCTCCTCGTAAGGGAAGGCCGCCTCCATCTCCGCCTGCCAGGGGCTGTCCTCGCCGAACGTCCGCCCCTGCGCGTGGGCACGCTCGGCGTAGAGCGCCAGCAGCTCGCGGGCGAGGTCGCCGACGGCCTTGCGGACGCGCGTCCGGGCTCGCTGCCACTCCCCTCCCCCCAGCCGGCTCAGCTGGGGGTGCTCGCCGCCGGTGTAGCGGGAGACACGCTCGATCTGCTCGACGGGCACCCAGATGCGGCCGGCCTCGGCGAAGTGCAACTCCAGGAAGTCGCGCTCCTCGCTGCCACGCCCGCCGGCCGGGCGCCGCACGAGGCCCTCGTAGCGGGCCACGCCGTGGTCGACGTGGACGACGATGTCGCCGGGCTCGAGGCGCTCGAGCAGGTCACGGGGCACGACGCGCCGCATGGCCCGCGGCCGGCGGACGCGGACGGAGCCGAAGAGCTCCCGGTCGGTGACGAGGACGACCCCGTCAGGGCCGCCGCTGAAGCCGCCATTGAGGCTGCGGTCCACGAGGGCCAGCTCACCCGATGCCAGCGGCTCGTGGAGGACGCTGATGGGCGCGGCCACGATATCCGCGTCGGCCAGGATCTCGGAGAGTCGGGCAGACTGGTCGGAGGCCAGCACGACCCGGGCACCCTCGTCACGCCAGCGGCGCACGGTCGCGGGCAACGAGCCGATGGGCGCCGGCGGCAGGACCGGCTCGTGCCAGCCGAAGGGGTTGCCGCCCGGAGGCGCGCCCGGTGCGTCCGGCTCCCAGGTGAGTTCCAGCGTGCGCGCCGCCAGAAGGGCACGCTTCCAGTCGCGCGGCAGAGGGTAGGCCGGCGCCCAGTCGGCCGGAAGCTCGCCGGCCCGCTCCAGCTCCTCGCGCCGTTGTTCGGCCTGCTCGGCCAGGAAGCCGGCCACGTCGTCGACATCACGGGGCTCGTCCACCAGCCAGATGGCCTCGCCAAGGTGGTCCAGGGCAGTGGCCGGTGCCAGGTAGCCGCCCCACAGCTCCGCAGCATCGCCCAGCCCCCCATCCTCGAAGTGGGCCAGGTCGGCCTGCAGACCCTCGGACAGCCGCTTCGCCTGGCGCCCGAGGCGATCGCGCAGCGTCGCACGCGTGCCCGGCCCGAGGAGGAACTCGCTGGCCGGCAGGAGGGCCGCCGCCTCGATGGGCCCGCTTCCACGCTGGTCGGCCGGGTCGAAGGCGCGCAGTGAATCGATCTCGTCACCGAACCACTCGACCCGAACCGGCCAGGGCTGGCCGGCCGGGAAGACGTCCAGGATGCCGCCTCTGCGGGCGAACTCGCCACGGCCGCCGACCTCGGGCACGTGCTCGTAGCCAAGATCGACGAGCGCTCGGGCCACGCCATCCATGGCCAGGCGGGCACCTCGGCGAAGGGTGAGCGGCCCGGCCGGGATGCGATCGGGCGCGATGGTGTGCTGGAACAGGGCCTGCAGGCTGGCCACCAGGATGCGGGCCGGACGCTCGGATCGGTGCCAGGCGGCCAGGGCGGCGACGCGAGCGGCCGATTCGTCGCGCACCAGCTCGGAACGCTCGTAGGCCAGCGCCGTGCGCGGCTCGAGCGTCACCACCAGGTCTGCATCCCCGAGCCAGGCCACCAACTCCTCGGCCACGCGGTCGGCGATCTCGGCATCACGGGCGATCCAGACCAGGCGCTCGCCGGAGGCCTGTGCCAGTGCAGCCGCCAGGTACGTCTTGGCGCCGTGCGGCATGGCCCCGTAGGTGACGTGTCGCAGGTCGGCACCGACGCGACCGGAGGCCGCGGCTCGCCCGGAGAATGCCAGGGCGAAGCGGTCGACAAGGGCCCGCAGCTCCCCGCTTTCGGCCAGCGGCGCTACCAGGGAGGAGAGGTCCGGGATGCGGTGGCGCCCCAGGGCGGTCGGCGCGTCGGCAGGTCGGTGTCGGCCGCGCTGGGAGCGCGGGCCCGGCGCGGCGACCGTCACGAGCGAGTGTCCTTGCCCCGATCGCGGCCTGGCAGCAGCTTGCGCCAGCCGGTCGTCGTGCGCACGATGCCGTTCTGATCGGGGAGCGCGGGTGCGGGCGATGGGACAGCTGGGCCGCCGGTCGCGACGTCCGCTGCCCCATCGACGATGACTGCCAGCTGCCAGGCGTTCCAGTGGTTGGCCGCCTGGTGTGCGCCCTCCCGCGCCCAGAGCTCCGCGGCATCCGCGGCGGCATCGAGGATGGCGTCGAGGTGGCGCTGCTCGGCATGCTCGAAGCCACCCAGGACGTGCTCGATCGCACCCTCCTTCGCGGACCCGATGCCGACCCGCAGGCGGGCGAAGTCCTCCGTGCCCATCTCGCCGATGATCGAGCGCAGGCCGTTGTGGCCACCCGCGCTGCCCCGCTCACGGAGCCGCAGCTTCCCGAAGGGCAGGGCCATGTCATCCACGACGACGAGCAGGTCCGCCATGGGCACGCGCTCGCGAGCCAGCACCTTGCGCACCGCCACGCCCGAGAGGTTCATGTAGGTCATGGGCTTGACGAGGAGGAGCTCGTCGTCGCCGAGTCTGCCGCGCACACTGGCCGCCGCGTCCTTGGACTTGACCCGGCCGCCAGCGCCGACACGATCGGCCAGACGGTCCAGCACCAGCCAGCCGATGTTGTGGCGGGTGTTCTCGTAGCGCGAGCCCGGGTTGCCGAGGCCCACGACGATCTTCTTCATGGCCTCCTCCGGGCATGCGGACGGGCCGCCACCCGATGCCCCGGGGGTGCGGCTGATGACGATGGTAGCGGGGCGTGGCGGGCACGCGCAGCGCTCGCCGCCGACCAGCTCGCTGAGCGAGTCGACGCCGAGCCGCGCAGGAGCGATGATGGGACTGCGATGACCCGCCTGGCCCTGGTGTCCGCCCTGGTCCTGTCGGTCCTGGCGGCCTGCTCGGGTGACGGTGTCGCATCGGTCATCGAGGCCGCGCGACAGGCCAGCCAGCGAAGCGAGGGAAGCAGCATGCGCCTCACGTCCAGCGCCTTCGAGCCGGGGGCCGACATCCCCCGCCGTTTCACTTGCGACGGACGGGACCTCTCGCCGCCGCTGGCCATCCACGACATCCCGGTCGGCGCCACATCACTGGTCCTGGTCATGGACGATCCCGACGCGCCCGGCGGCACCTGGGACCACTGGGTCGCGTATGACATCCCGGTCAGCGACATCATCGAGGAGGGCGTCGGTCAGCTGGGCGTCGCTGGCCGCAACACGTGGGGACGCACGGACTACGGCGGCCCCTGCCCGCCGAGCGGGACGCATCGCTACTTCTTCGCGGTCTACGCCCTGGACACGACCCTGGGCCTGCCGGCAGGAGCTGAGAAGTCCAAGGTCCTGGAGGCCATCGAGGGCCACGTTCTGGCCGAGGCGCGCCTCATGGGCCGCTACGCGCGATCGGGCGGGTGAATCCCCTCCTCAGAGCCCACCTGGGGTCCGCCGGTGCTGCCTACGCCGCCTGACCGGACGCGTCCTGCCGAGCGCTGGCCGACCTGCCCGCCGCGCCGGAGGCGCCCGCAGCCGAGGCTCCCTGACGCCTGCGGGCAGCCACGGACACGAGGATGCGATAGGTGAGCAGGAGGAGCACGGTGGCCAGGGCGATGCCGTAGCCGGTCAGGGCCCAGCTCGCGGCGCTGTCCGTGCCTGCCATGAGGCCGTGGACCGTGGCCACCAGGAAGGCCAGGAAC
The DNA here is from genome assembly GCA_041299865.1 of Chloroflexota bacterium. Taxonomy (GTDB): domain Bacteria; phylum Chloroflexota; class Limnocylindria; order Limnocylindrales; family CSP1-4; genus JAFMJV01. Next base: position 1,301 of record JBFYUV010000299.1, on the reverse strand, counting down.
GAGAGGTAGTGGACCTGGCGCCAGGTCTTCGGGCCGATGCGCCTGCGGACGTAGAAGCTGACGAGCACCACGATGGTGAGGCCCATGGCGATCTGCCCGATGCCGACCCACAGCGGCCGGTAGGGCCCGATGAAGGGGACCACGACCTCCAGGGGGCTGAAGGGCACGCTGCGATCGATCATGAGCACTGCGGCATGCACGAGGGCCAGCGCGAGCCCGATCGAGGCCAGGTCCTGATGCAACGTGAACGACACGGCACGGTGCGCGATGCGGTCCAGGATCCTGGTCGAGAGCAGGAGCCCGTAGACGACTGACGCGGTCAGGGCCAGGTAGGCAAGGAGGGCCGAGATGCGCGTCACGTACCAGGGCAGGCGATCGTGCTCCTGGGTGATCCACCCGACCACGGTATCGAGGGCCGCTCCGCTCGTAGCGGCGATGACGAGGGTCGCAGCGGTCATGAACAGCGTCCAGCGCAGCAGGCGCGTCTGGGGGTGCATTCCCTGGTACATCAGGCAAGCCACTCCAACGTGCGGGGCGACGCGATGACCTCTCCATCGTCGAGCAGCAGGACCTCGGCCAGCGAGCCGGCCCGCTCGGCGAGGTCCAGCCCCTCCTGCGAGCCGCTGATGACGATGGCCTTGGCCAGTGACTCGGCGGCCAGAGCGCTCTCCGCCACGACCGTCGCCTGCACGACGTCCGTGATGGCCGGGCGCCCGGTGCGCGGGTCGATGAGGTGGTGGCGGCTGCCCCCCGCGTGCTGCCAGCGATGGAGAGAGATGCCGGACGTCGCCACGCCCAGGCGGCCCAGGTGTCGGCCGGCCTCCAGGACCAGGATGGCCAGGTCCTCGTCGTCGTGGCGAGGGTCGGCCACTGCCAGCTGCCACGGGTGCGCCCCGTCGAGGCGAACAGCGATGTCGCCGTCGGCATCGACGAGCGCCGCCGGATAGCCCGACAGGAGCGCCAGGGCGCGGTCGGCGATGCAGCCCTTGCCCACCCCGTCGAGGTCGAACATGACGGCTCCCTCCCGGTGCACGACACCGCCACGCCCCTGCGAGCGAAGCGTCCAGCGGGCCGGGGCCGGCGGGGGGTCGCTTCCGTCTTCGGCGGCCAGGCGGGCAGCCAGCAGGCCCACGTCCACGATGCCCTCGGTGCGCTCCGCGATCGACTGGGACCGTCGCAGGACGGCGCAGAGGGTCGGCCGGATCCTGGTGTCGGGCACCCCGGGCCGGCGGTTGAGCGCACACAGGTCGGAGTCGGTGCTGAAGCGGGTCAGGCGCCGCGCCCAGGCCTCGATCCTGGCT
>JBFYUV010000297.1:0-6679 GCA_041299865.1 Chloroflexota bacterium | reverse complement strand
GGCACAGACTTCCGAACGGGCCGGCTTCCGCATCCGCTCGCGTGCCTTCCTTGGCGCGCTGGCCGCGCCGCTGGCGGCCAGCGGCGACTGGTTCCTGGCCCTGGCCGAGCACGACGGCCGGCCCTTGGCGGGCGCCATCGCTCCCCGCACCGGGGACCGGGCCTTCTACCTCTACGCGGCCTCCACGCGCGACCCGGAGCTGGCCGCCAAGCGCGGCCCATACGCGGCCATGGCGGCGCTGCAGCGAAGCCTACGCGAGGCCGGGACGCGGAGCCTCGACCTGTGGGGCGTCCGCGAGCCCGATGACCCCACGGTCGATCCCGCCTGGGAAGGCTTCAGCCTCTTCAAGCGGCGCTTCCGGGGCACCCCCCTGCGCCACCCGGGCACCTTCGACCTGGTCGTCGATCCGCGCTGGAATCGTATCCGCGACCTGCGCGAGCGACTGCGCGGCGGCCGAGGCTGAGATCCGGTGAACGGATCGGCCGCGCTGGGAGATCCCCATGGACTGGCCCACTTGACCCTGCGTCAGTGGGAGTCGCGTATCGGCAACTGGGCGGCCTCGGTCCGGTCGAGGCGTTACCACGAGTAACGCCACGGCGGAGGACGGTCGCCGCGGTACCGCCAGTGGCGTGCGCGACGAGGCAAGGCCTGTCAGCTGCCCTTACGACAGCCCTACTGACACGCTGCCTCGCAACGGTCCCGGCGCGCGGCCCGGTGGTCGCTGCTGAGGGCCGCAGCTGAGACACGGCTGAGACTTGGCACGGGTGAGGCGCCGCGGCGAGTGAAGCGCGGCGGCGAGTGAGGTGCCGCGGCGCCGTTGTCGGTCCGCGCGATCGGTGGCGCCGCGGCGCCGTTCGGAGCCCGCTACCATGGGCACTCCCATGCAGACGTCCTACCGCACGCTGACCTGCGCCGATGCCCGGCTCGACCATGCCGGACAGCCGGCCACCCTGGCCGGCTGGGTCAACCGGCGCCGCGACCTCGGCCAGCTCATCTTCCTTGACCTGCGCGATCGCTACGGCATCACGCAAGTGGTCATCGACGCCGCCGAGTCGCCGCTCGCCCACGAGGTCGCCAGCAGCGTGCGCAGCGAGTACGTCCTGCGCGTGCGGGGCATCATCGCGCCGCGCACGGCCGGCTCGGAGAACGCGCGATTGGCCACCGGCCAGGTGGAGCTGCGTGCGAGCGAGATCACGGTGCTCTCTGAAGCCCGCACGCCGCCCTTCGTCGTCAACGAGCCGGAGGCCGAGATCGACGAGGCGCTGCGCCTCAAGTACCGCTACCTGGACCTGCGCCGGGAACCGTTGCAGCAGCGTATCCTGGCCCGTGGCCGCCTGGTGCAGGCCATCCGCGACGTCCATCACGAGGCCGGCTTCGTGGAGGTCGAGACGCCGCTGCTCATCAAGTCCACGCCGGAGGGTGCACGCGACTTCATCGTGCCCTCGCGCCTGCAGCCGGGCAACGTCTACGCCCTGCCCCAGAGCCCCCAGCAGCTCAAGCAGCTGCTCATGGTCAGCGGCTTCGACCGCTACTTCCAGATCGCCCGCTGCCTGCGCGACGAGGACCTGCGCGGCGACCGCCAACCGGAGTTCACGCAGCTCGACCTGGAGATGAGCTTCGTGGCCGAGGATGACGTCATGGCCTGGGTGGAACACATGGTGCTGGCCGTGACACGCGCCGTGGCCCCGGAGCGGCGGCTCCTGGCCGACCCCTTCCCGCGCTTCACCTACCGCGAGGCCATCGATCGCTTCGGCTCGGACAAGCCCGACGTGCGCTACGGCATGGAGCTCCACGACCTGGGCGAGCTCGCCGCGGCCTCCGGGTTCCGCGTCTTCGAAGCGGTGCTGGCCGAGCGCGGCCGCGTGGTCGGCATGGCGGTGCCGGGCCAGGCGGACATGAGCCGGGCCCAGATCGACGAGCTGACCGAGCTGGCCCGGCGGGCCGGGGCCAAGGGCCTCGTCTGGTTGGCATTGGACGGCGAGGGCGGCATCCGCGGCTCCATCGTCAAGGTCGTAGGGGAGGAGATGGCCCGGCGACTGGCATCCGCAGCCGGGGGCGGTCCCGGGGACCTCGTGCTCATCGTGGCCGACGCCGACATCCACGCCCAGGAGGCTCTTGGGTCGCTGCGCATCAGGCTGGCCGACCGCCTCGGCGTCTACGATCGCTCGCTGCTCTCCTACGTCTGGATCCACCACTTCCCGATGTACCAGTGGGACGAGCACTTCCGGCGCTGGGACGCCACGCACAACCCCTTCAGTGGCGTCCATCCCGAGGACGAGGCGCTCCTGGTGACGGACTCCGGCGACCCGCTGGTGGCCAGCCCGGGCGACCCGGCCGGCCGAGCGCGCGCGCTCCAGTACGACATCGCCCTCAACGGCTGGGAGCTCGGCGGTGGCTCCGTGCGCTTCCACACGCGCGAGATGCTCTCGCGCTCGTTCTCGCTGCAGGGCCATTCCCTGGTGGCCCAGGAGGCCAAGTTCAGCGGCATCCTGGAGGCCTTCGAGTACGGCGCGCCGCCGCACGGCGGCATCGCGCTTGGCGTGGATCGCTGGATCGCATTGCTCACCGATCAGAGCAACATCCGCGAGGTCATGGCCTTCCCCAAGACCTCATCGGGGTCGGACCTCATGCTTGACGCGCCTTCCCCCGTGGAGCCCGAGCAGCTCGAGGAGCTTGGCCTGATGCTCCGACCCGCGAAGCCCGCCGCAGGGTAGCGAGGCGAGCGGCCCGAGCCATCAGCGGCGGCCCGGCCTGCGCGCCCGGCGGCCCGTACGCGCCCTGCGCCCCCCTACGCGCCCGGCGGCACCTCCGGCTCAGGCGTCTCCGCGGCAGCGGCGCCCCACTCGGGCGGCGGCCCACCCACCGGCTCCGGCGGACCCGCGTAGTCAGGCAGCTCGTCGATGGCCACCTCGTTCCCAAGCACGGAGCCGGGGTCACCGAGCTCCAGGGTGTCCGACGCTGTCTCGGCCAGGCGTTCGTCCATGCCTACGACGCCGCTCTCGCCGAGCACCTCCTCGATGCGCCCGGCCGGCACGAGCACCGGCCAGCCAGGCTGTCCGGCCCGCTGTGGCCGGATGACCTGGTCGGGCGCACGGCCGTGGGCTTCGATGAGCGAGGTGACCGTCTCCGGGTCGATCCACGTCATGCGGCCGGGCCAGAGCAGCACGGCCCTCGTCTCGCGGACGGCGTCAAGTGCCGCCTGCGCCCCGAGACGGTAGGCCGCCGCGCCGGACCGCCCGCGAGGGTCGACGCGCGTCGCGGGTGAACCCGTCAGCACGGACGTGACGCCGGCATCCACATCATCCACGCTGACCACGATGATGGGCAGGGCACCACCCGCCCAGGCCGAATCCACGATGCGCCGCACCGCGATGCGCCCGCTGGCGTCGGCCAGCGCTTCCTCGATGCGGGCCGGCACCACGACCGCGCCGACCGTCATCGCCCTCCCGACGAGCGGCTCGGCGGCTCGTCCTCCTCGTCTCGGTTCCACTCCGGCGGCGCCGCCCAGGCCCACGGCGAGCGCTGCGCCTTGGGCTCGAGAGATGTGGGCAGCTCGATGCCGCCGGGCTCAGAGCCCGGGGCCTCCGTATCGGCGGGTTCCTGGGCGCCCTCGGCGCGCGCCGCCTGGTCGAGGCGCTCGGTGGGCATCGACGCGCCTGCCGGGCCGGTCGGGGTGCGCGTCGTCATCAGGCCGGCCGCCGGGCTGTCGACGTCCTCATCGGGGTGCTGCCCGGCCTCCGGGGACGGATTCCCCGCACCGCCGGGGATGGCATCCTCGGCGTCCAGGTACGGGATGCCCGCGCTGCTGCCCGGCCCGCTCGCGGGCGCTGCCGAGGATGGCAGGTAGTCGGCAGGCTGCAGGGTCGCGGTGGGACGCTTGGGCAGCGTACGTGGGACCTGCGCCACGAACGTCCTGGTGGCCGGCGAGACGCGCGGCACCGAGGTCCCGGGACGCAATCGCTGCCGCTGGTCCCAGCGCCAGCGACGCGGGGAGTCGAGGAAGACGCCGCAGATGATGCCGTACACGGAGGCGGCCAGGCTGAGGAGCGTCGGCACACCCGCCACGCGGAAGAGGTCGTCTCCGCGCCAGCCCAGCACGAGGGCGAAGCCGAGGAACATGGCCACGGGCACGTTGGCAGCCGCCAACGGCCAGCCCACGCCGCCGAGCAGCCAGAACAACCAGCCACCGCCGACGGCGGCACCGAGCATGGCCAGGATGATGGCCACCGGTCCGAAGCCGACGCCCCGGTCGTCCCAGACGCCCAGGGCCAGGTAGAAGAGCACTCCGGCCAGGAACGCCTGCGACGCGGAGAGGAGCAGCTCGGCGGTCACCACGTCGAGCGGCCGGGCGACCGGTTCACGGACCTTCACCTGCTCAGGATAGGGGCGAAGGGCGGGAGCGTGCGACAATCGCTCTTCCCATGCACGCCATTCCTGCCACCGCCATGCTCGACGAGGTCACCCGAGCAGACGTGCGCGACATCGCCATCGTGGCGCATGTCGATCACGGCAAGACCACATTGGTGGATGCCATGCTCCGCCAGGCTGGCGCCTTCCGCGTCGACCAGGTGGTCATGGACCGCGTCATGGACTCCATGGACCTCGAGCGCGAGCGCGGCATCACCATCCTCGCCAAGCAGACCGGCATCACCTACAAGGGCGTGCGCCTCAACATCGTGGACACCCCAGGCCATGCCGACTTCGGCGGCGAGGTGGAGCGCAGCCTGCTCATGGTCGACTCGGTCCTGCTGCTCGTGGACGCCGCCGAGGGACCGCTGCCCCAGACCCGCTACGTCCTCTCCAAGGCCATGGCCCAGCACCTGCCGGTCATCGTGGCCATCAACAAGATCGACCGTGCCGACGCGCGGCCCGGGGTCGTCCTGGACGACGTCTACGAGCTCTTCATGGATCTCGGCGCGACCGACCGCCAGATCGAGTTTCCCATCGTCTACACCAACGCCCGCACGGGCACAGCCAGCCTCGACCCCGTCGCGCCCGGCCAGGACCTGCAGCCGCTCATGGACCTGCTCGTGGCGCACACGCCGCCGCCGCGCCACGTGCCCGGTCACCCACTGCAGCTGCTCGTGACCAACCTCTCGGCCAACGACTACGTGGGCCGCATGGCCGTGGGCCGCATCCGCAACGGCCGTCTGCGCATGGGCCAGCGCATCACGGTGCTGCGGGAGGAGGCAGAGACACCGGACGGCAACGTCGAGCCCGGCCGCGTCGTGACTCTCAGTGGCACCGTGACGTCGCTCACGACGGCGCGCGGCATCGAGCTGGTCGAGATCGAGGAAGCCGGCCCCGGGGACATCGTGGCCGTGGCCGGGCTGCCGGAGATCACCATCGGGGACACCATCACGGACCCCGCCGACCCGCGACCTCTGCCGCGTCTCTCCGTGGACGAGCCGACGCTGAGCATGACGTTCGGCGTCAACACCTCGCCCATGGCGGGCCGAGACGGCAAGCTTCTGACCTCCCGACAGGTCCGCGCCCGCCTGGAGCGCGAGGTGCTCGGCAACGTCAGCATCGAGGTGCGCGCGACGGCATCCCCGGACACCTTCGAGGTGCGCGGCCGCGGCGAGCTGCAGCTGGCCGTGCTGATCGAGCAGATGCGCCGCGAGGGCTTCGAGCTGCAGGTCTCGCGCCCGGAGGTGCTGCTGCACGAGATCGCCGGCCAGGTCCACGAGCCCTACGAGCGGGTCAGCATCGACATCCCGCCCGAGCACATCGGCACCGTCACGGGCTCACTGGCGGCCCGCCGGGCGCGCGTCGAGCAGATGACCTCCGACCCTGACGGCAGGACGCGCATCGAGGCCATCATGCCCACGCGTGGGCTGGTGGGCTACCGCGGACAGTTCCTGACCGAGACACGCGGCACGGGCCTGCTGCACCAGATCGGCGAGGGCTACGGACCCTGGGCCGGCGACGTCGACCACCGCACCAGCGGCGTGCTCGTCTCCGACCGTTCGGGCACCTCGAATGCCTACGGCCTCTTCAACCTCCAGGAACGCTCCACGCTCTTCATCGGGTCCGGGGTGCCGGTCTACGAGGGCATGATCGTGGGTGAGAACTCACGACCCGGGGACATGGACGTCAACCCGACCAAGGAAAAGAAGCTCACCAACATCCGCACCCACAGCCATGACGACGCGCTGCGCCTCGTGCCGCCGCCGCCCATGACCCTCGAATCGGCCATCGAGTTCATCGCCGCGGACGAGCTCGTGGAGGTCACTCCCAAGGCCATCCGCATGCGCAAACGGATCCTCTCGTTCCACGAGCGGCGCCGCGAGCGCGGCCGCGACGAGGATCGGCGGCGGGTCGTGCTGCCTGAGGACGCAGGCACGCGCTGAGGCACGCGCTGAGGCCGGGCGTGGGGGTGCCCGCCTACAATCCCCGCGTGACCGTGTACCTGGACCACGCTGCCTCGACGCCACTCCGCCCGGAAGTCCTCGCGGAGATGCTGCCCATCCTGGAGGGTGACGGCGCCAACCCGTCCTCACCCCACGCGCCCGGGAGGCAGGCCCGCCGCTGGCTCGACGAGGCCCATGAGCGACTCGCCCGCAGCATCGGCGCGGAGGCCCGCAGCATCATCTTCACGAGCGGTGGGACGGAGGCCATCAACCTGGCCGTCAAGGGCGCCGCCTGGGCGGGCAAGGCAGCCGGGCATCGCATCCTC
>JBFYUV010000294.1:0-13055 GCA_041299865.1 Chloroflexota bacterium | reverse complement strand
CTTGAGCAGGGCGAAGGCCTTCTGGCCCAGCGGCTCTGGCTCGAGGTAGTACGACTGCTTCACGAAGACCGTCTCCCGCCGCTCGCGCGTGGCCGGCACGAACTGCTCGATCTCGATAGCCCTGACGGTCGGCAGGGGTACGGCTTCGAGGTCGCCGTCCTCGATGACGACGTAGTGGTCCTTCGACCACTCGTAGCCGCGCACGGTCTCCGAGCGCGGGATCTCGCCGTGCTCGGGACAGTGGATCCGCATCTGGATGCGTCGCTGATCCGGTGCGTGCAGCAGGTTGAAGGAGAGCCCCCCTCGCGACTCCGTGGCCAGGTAGAGCCGGACCGGGATGGTCACCAGCCCGAACTGGATGGCGCCGCGCCACATCGAGCGTGGCATGAGCAGACTCCTCACTGCGGGGGATCGGTGACACGAGCATAGCGACGTCCCGCAAGAGAGCATCGGGGGCACGGGCCGACCAGCAGGGCACCCCCCACTCGCGACTCGGCGCGAGCGCGCTATCCTGCGCATCCGAGAGTGAGAAGCTTCCTGGCCCTGACGACCGCCGCCGCGCTGACCCTGGCCGGATGCTCCCTGTCCGGCTCGCAGCCCGAGGTGACGACGCCTCCCTCGGTCGCGTCGCCGGGGCCGGGTAGCGCGGGAGCGACCGCGACCAGCGAGCCGAAGCCGCTGCGGCTGGTGACGCTGGGCGATGGCTACACGGCCGGCACGGACACCGGCGCTGCCCGGCGCGACAGCTGGCCGGCACAGCTTGCCGCGGCCATGGACCACGGCGACCTGCGCCTGCGGCTGGTGGACAACCTGGCCGAGAGTGGTCATACCAGCGAGGATGTGCAGCGTGTGCAGCTGCCCCAGGTCGAGGCGCTCGAGCCGGACGTGGTCACGTTGCAGGTCGGCGTCAACGACATCATCGCGCGCGACATCAGCCTGGAGGACTACGAGGCCAACATGGCCCAGATCCTCGATGCGCTGCTGGCTATCGTCCCCGCCGACCATCTCTTCCTCATCACGACGCCTGACCACACCCTCACGGCGCGCGGTGGCGACTATGGGCCGCGCGAGGCCGGCCGGGCCGACGTGGCCGAGGCCAACGGCATCCTCGCGGCCCTGGCCGAGGAACGGGACATCCGGGTCATCGATATCTCGCCGGTCAACCAGCGGGTCGCCGACGACGCCAGCCTGGTGGTCGGCCAGGGACCCTATCCCAGCGCCAAGCAGTACGCCGGGTGGGTGGAAATCATCGGTCCCCAGATGCGCCGGATGCTCCTGCTCGAGGAGCCGTAGTACGCTTGCCGACACTTGCCCGGCCGGTCCCGTGAGGCCGGCGTCCCGGTCCCGTGAGGCCAGCAAGGAGGTCGTCTGAGCATGCCCCCGCTCCTGCCGGACACGGCCACCGGCCAGCCCCTGCCGCCGTCGACAGTGCAGACCGTGAACGCGCCAACGCTGCTGCCCCTGCCGCCGGAGGCGGTCGTCGATCCGCGCATCGGGAGCAGCGGCCCCTGCCTGCTTGCGCTCGAGGACGGCGTGGTCTACCGAGGGGTGGCGTTCGGCGCCCCCGTCGGCAGTGGTGGCGACCTGGTCGTGAACACCTCGCAGACGGGCTACCAGGAGGTCTGCACGGATCCCAGCTACGCCGGCCAGCTGGTGGTCATGACTTTCCCGCTCATCGGCAACCATGGCCGCTCCGCCGACGACGACCAGTCGGAGCAGCCCTGGCTGCGTGGCCTCGTGGTGGGGCACGCCACGGCCGGGGTGCTCGGCCGGGCGCGCCAGATCGTGCACCTTCTGCGGTCTGCTGGTGTTCCGGCCGTGGCCGGGCTGGACACACGGACGCTGGCTCGGCACTTGCGTCGCAGCGGTTCACTGCGCGGCGTCATCACGGCACCCGGGGAGGTGGACGTCGAGGCAGCGGTGGCGGCGGCCCGGGCGGTCCCGCTCTGGGAGGCGCAGGACTTCGTGTCACAGGTCTCGGCCAACGCGCCCTATGAAGTCGGCGACCGAGGGCCCGTGGTGGCCGTGGTGGACTTCGGCCTCAAGACGAGCATCATCCGCGCGCTTCACCGGCGTGGCGCGCGCGTGCGGGTGCTGCCGCACACGGCCACGGCCGCGCAGGTGCTGGCGGCTGACGTGCAAGGCGTGGTCTTCTCGCCAGGCCCGGGCGATCCCGCGCTCCTCGGGGGACCGCTGGCCCTCGCGCAGGCCGTCATCGCTGACGGCCGGCCCCTGCTGGGCATCTGCCTGGGGCATCAGATCGTGGCTCGCGCGGCGGGTGCCCAGACCCGGCGACTGCGCTTCGGCCACCACGCCGCCAACCACCCGGTGCGCGACGAGGGCTCCGGGCGCGTGACGGTGACGGCCCAGAACCACGAGGTGGAGGTCGTCGGCGAATCGCTGCCCATCGGCTCGGGCTTCTACGTCAGCCAGCGCAACCTCAACGATGGCTCCGTCGAGGGCCTTCGGCATCACGAGCAGCCCATCGAGACGGTGCAGTATCACCCGGAGGGTTCACCCGGCCCGTTGGATGCCGCCGAGGTCTTCGACCGCTTCCTGGGCCACGTGCACGCCCGCGAACCACGGTCCCTGACATGAGACCCGAGCGTCCAGGCTCCATCCTCATCCTCGGCTCCGGGCCGGTCATCATCGGACAGGCGGCCGAGTTCGACTACGCGGGCACGCAGGCCTGTCGGGCCCTTCGGGAGGAGGGCATCCGCACCATCCTTCTCAACTCCAACCCGGCCACCATCATGACCGACCCCGGTGTCGCGGACGTCGTCTACCTGGAGCCGCTGACGGTGGCCTCGGTGGAACGGATCCTCGAGATCGAGCGCCCCGACGGTCTGCTGGCCAGCCTGGGCGGCCAGACGGGCCTCAACCTGGCCATGGAGATCAGCCGGGCCGGCATCCTGGCGAAGACCGGGACGCGCCTGCTGGGCACGCCCATCGCGGCCATCGAGATGGCTGAAGACCGGGAGCGCTTCCGCGATCTCCTGGATTCCATCGCGCAGCCCTATGCGCCATCAGCCATCGTGGAGGGGGCCACGGAGGCCGAGCGCGCGGCTGCCACGGCACGCGCCCTGGCGGACATCGGTCTGCCCGCCATCGTGCGCCCGGCCTTCACCCTGGGCGGCACCGGCGGGGGCATCGTCGCCACGCCGGAAGCCTACGAGGAGCGGGTGCGAGCAGGGCTGCGCCTGAGCCCCATCGGCCAGGTCATGGTGGAACGCTACCTGGCCGGTTGGCAGGAGATCGAGTACGAGGTCATGCGCGACGCAGCCGACACCTGCATCGCCGTCTGTTCGATGGAGAACGTCGACCCGCTGGGCGTCCACACGGGCGATTCGATCGTCGTGGCGCCGGTGCAGACGCTGCCGGACCCGGTGCACCAGCGGCTGCGCACGGCCGCCCTGGACATCATCCGGGCACTCGGCGTGGAGGGTGGCTGCAACGTGCAGTTCGCGCTGTCGCCGGATGCCGCCGACTACGCGGTGATCGAGGTCAACCCGCGGGTCAGCCGATCGTCGGCCCTGGCCTCCAAGGCGACCGGCTACCCCATCGCGCGGGTGGCCGCCCAGATCGCCATCGGCCGCCGGCTGGACGAGATCCCCAACGCCATCACCGGCACCACGGTGGCGGCCTTCGAGCCGGCCCTCGACTACGTCGTCGTCAAGCTGCCCCGCTTCCCCTTCGACAAGTTCCCCGGCGCCGAGCGGACGCTGGGATCGCAGATGAAGGCCACGGGCGAGGTCATGGCCATCGACCGCACCTTCGGCGCGGCCCTCAACAAGGCCCTGCGCGGCCTCGAGCAGGCCGGTGCCGGCTTCCTGGCCGAGGACCCGGCCTGGCGCCGCACGGTGGACGTGCTGGCGGGCTGGGCGTCGAGTGGTCGGGACGGTGAGCCCGCGGCCATCCCATCAGCGGCCGACCGCGGCGAGGGTCGGCTCGGAGAGTTCCTCGTGGATGGCTCCGGGCTCATCAGCGAGGATGGCCACGATGCCCGTCCGACCGACCGGGCCGGCCTGCTGCTGCGCTTCCTGCAGCCATCGGACTCACGGCTCTGGCGCTCGCTGGCGCTGTTGCGCCGCGGTGTCCCCGCCGGCGAGCTGCAGCGCGTCACGGGCATCGCTCCCTGGTTCCTGTCGGAGATGGAGCGCCTGGCAGACCTGGAGCGACGCATGCACGACGCCGGCGACGGGCTGTCCGACGACCTGCTCGTGTCGGCCAAGCGGGCCTCCTTCAGCGATCACGACATCGGCACCCTCACCGGACTGGGCGAGTCGGAGGTGCGCCGCCGGAGGCATGCCATGGGGTTGCGGCCGGGCTACGCGATGGTGGATACCTGCGCTGCCGAGTTCGCCGCCGAGACGCCCTACTTCTACGCCACCTACGCCGCGGCCGGCTGCGAGCCGGAGGCTGCCCCGGTGCCGCGCCCGGCCGCGCTCGTCATCGGCTCCGGCCCGGTGCGCATCGGCCAGGGCATCGAGTTCGACTACTGCGCCGTACAGGCGGCCCAGACGCTGCGCGCCGATGGCCAGGCCGCCGTCATGATCAACTCCAACCCCGAGACGGTCTCGACCGACTTCGACGCCTCCTCGCGCCTCTACTTCGAGCCGCTGGACGCCGAATCGGTGCTCGAGGTCATCGATGCCGAGTCGGTCGGCGGTGAGGGGCTTCTGCCGGCGCTCGTGCAGTTCGGCGGTCAGACGCCGCTCAACCTGGCGGCCGCTCTGGCCGCGGCCGGCGTGCCCTTGCCGGGCATCGACCTGGATGCCATCGAGCGGACCGAAGAGCGGACTCGTTTCGCCCAGATGGTCGATCGGCTGGGCATCCCGCAGCCGCGCGGCGGCATGGCGACCTCGCTGGCGGAGGCGCTCGCGGTGGCCGAGGAGGTGGGCTACCCCGTGCTGGTGCGGCCCTCCTTCGTCATCGGCGGCCTGGCCATCGACTTCTGCCACGGCCCCGCGGACCTGGAGCGGCAGCTGGCCACGGCCACCCTCGTGAGCGAGGAGCGGCCGGTGCGCATCGATGCCTACCTCGAAGGCCTGGAGGTGGACGTCGATGCCGTGACCGACGGGCGGGATGTGCTCATCCCCGGGCTCATGGCTCACGTCGAGCGGGCCGGCGTCCACTCCGGCGACAGCGTGGCGGTCTTCCCGCCGCAGCAGCTCTCGGCCGCCGACCAGGCGCTCATCGTGACGGCCATGCGCCGCATCTGCCTCGAGGTGGGCGTGCGCGGCCTCGTCAATGCCCAGTTCATCGTCCGCGACGACGGCGTCTACGTGCTGGAGGTCAACCCGCGCGCCAGCCGCACGGTGCCTTTCCTGTCCAAGGTGACCGGCGTGCCCATGGTGGCGCTGGCCACCCGCGTCGGACAGGGTGCCACGCTCGCGGAGCTGGGTTGGCGCGACGGACTCGTCCCGCCGCCCGGCCTCGTGGCAGTCAAGGCACCGGTCTTCTCGACGGCCAAGCTGCGCGGCGTGGACCCCAGCGTGGGTCCCGGCATGCAGTCCACGGGTGAGGTCATCGGGCTGCACGAGGACTTCGAGGTCGCCATGGCCAAGGCGCTGCTGGCGGCATCGCTGCGGCCACCGCTGCCCGATCCCCACGGTGCCGCTGCCCTCATCTCGATCGCGCCGCGTGACGAGGGGCGGCTCGCCGAGCTGGCGAGAGCACTGGCGCACGTCGGCTACCACTTCATCGCCACCCCCGGTACGGCAGCCGGCCTGCGACGGCTGGGCCACGAGGTGCGCGAGGCGGCCCTGCTGGGGGCGCCCCACGATGGGCTGCCGTCGATCCTCGACGTCATCGCGGGTGGCGAGGTCTCCTTCGTCGTCAACACGCCGGCGCCGCGCTCGGGTGCCGTGCTCGATGCGGCGGCCATCCGCCATGCCGCGGTCGCGGAGGGCATCCTCTGCCTCACGGACATCGACACGGCCGTGGCCGCGGCGCGCTCGCTCGACCCGGCGGCCCAGGCGAGGGTCACCGACGTGCGCTCGCTGGATGTGTGGCTGGGCGGAGGCACCGGCCGCTGAAGCGAACCTCCGTCCAGCTGCGCGACGACCCCCGGTCGTGGCCCAGCGGCGCTCTCGTGCTCCTCGTGGGCGCCTCCGGGTGCGGCAAGTCGACGTGGGCAGCAGGTCGGTTCCAGCCGCACGAGGTGCTCTCCTCGGACGCCTTCCGGGCCATCGTCGCCGGCGACCCGGCCGACCAGTCGGCCACGGCCGACGCCTTCCGGCTGCTCCACGCGGCGGCCCGGGCGCGACTCCGGCGCGGCCTGCTCACGGTCATCGATGCCACCAACCTGACGAGCGGGGCACGGGCCAGCCTGCTGCGCCTAGCCCGCGGGGCCGGGCGGCCGGCGGTGGCCGTGGTCTTCGATGTGCCCCTGGAGCGTTGCCTGGCCAACAACGCGCGGCGGCCGGATCGCCAAGTCCCGGCGGCCGTAGTGCGGCGCCACGTCGGGCAGCTGGCGAGTGCACGGGCGGCCCTGCGCGATGAGGGCTTCGCCGCGATCCACGTCGTCGGGGCGCCCGATGTCGAGCCCCGCTAGGATGAGGCCATGCCCAGCGCCCTGATGGCGGGGTTGTCGTGAGCGACAGCCCCCACGTTCGCTTCAGCCAGCACACCCTCGCCAACGGCCTGCGCGTCATCGTGGCGCCGGACCGGGTGGCGCCCGTCGTAGCCATCAACCTCTGGTACGACGTGGGCTCCAAGCACGAACAGCCCGGCAAGACCGGCTTCGCCCACCTCTTCGAGCACTTCATGTTCCAGGGCAGCCGGCACGTCGCCAAGGCCGAGCACCTCGGCATCGTGCAGGGCGCCGGTGGCGTGTGCAATGCGACCACCTACTTCGATCGCACCAACTACTTCGAGACGCTGCCCTCGCACGAGGTCGAGCTGGGCCTCTGGCTGGAGGCCGATCGTATGGCCACGCTGCTCGATGCCCTGAGCCAGGAGAACCTGGACAACCAGCGCGACGTGGTCAAGAACGAGAAGCGCCAGTCCTATGACAACCGCCCCTACGGCTCCTTCTACGAGAAGCTCATGGCGGCCGTCTTCCCATCCGGCCACCCCTACCACCACACGCCCATCGGCTCCATGGCGGACCTCGACGCGGCCAGCCTGGACGACGTGCAGGACTTCTTCCGTACCTGGTACGTGCCCAACAACGCCGTCCTCACGGTGGCCGGCGACATCGACGAGCAGCCCGTCATCGAGATGGTGGAGCGCTACTTCGGCCCCATCGAGCCCAACCTGGCCCTGCCGGTCTGGCGCATCCGCGACCCGGGTGCTGCGCTCGGAAGCCGGGAGCTGGTGCCCGATGCGGTGCCGCTCGAGCGCGTGCACGTCGGCTATCGCTGCCCGGCTTTCGGGACTCGCGCCTTCGATGCCTTGGAGGTGGCCACCCAGATCCTGGCCGGCGGCCGAGGCAGCCGCCTCCACAGGCGCCTCGTGCGGGATGAGCAGGTGGCCCAGGACGTGGCCCTCTTCGCCCTGCCTCTGGTGGCCGGATCGTCGATCGCGGCTGGCTGGGTGACGGCCCGGCCCGAGTCCGACGCGGCCACCGTGGAAGGCATCCTGGACGAGGAGCTGCAGCGCATGACCCACGAGTCGGTGACCGACGACGAGCTTCTGCGCGCAGGGGCGCTCATCGAATCGTCGGAGCTGGCGGCCCTCTCACGGATGGACGAGGTCGCCGACCGGCTCTCCATGTACGCCACCTACTTCGACCGCCCGGAGCTCGTCAACGAGCAGCTCGCCCGCTACCAGGCCGTGGACGCCGAGGCCGTGCGCGACGTCTGCGCCGAGGTCTTCGGCGGGGACGGCCGGGCCGTGCTGACCTACGTCCCGCGGACAGAAGCGGAGGCCGCAGCATGAGCGATCTGTCGATCCTCGACCGGCGTCCAGGCCCCGGCCGACCGCGCGACTACGACTTCCCCGACTTCGTGCGCTCGCAGCTGCCTGGCGGGCTCACGCTCATCCGCGCGCACGTGCCGGGACGGCCCCTGCTGCAGGCCCAGCTCCTGGTGCGGGGTGACGCGGGCGGAGGGGCCGCCACGGAGGCGTCCGAGCAGGCCGGGGTGACGGTGCTGGCCGCCCGAGCGATGTCGGAGGGCACGACCACCCGGGATGCGGTGGCCTTCGTGGAAGCCGCCGAGCGGCTGGGAGCCAGCCTTGGCGCCAGCGCCGGCTGGGACAGCCTCGGGGTCCAGGTGGAGGTGCCGCGAACCCGGCTCCGCCCGGCCATGGAGCTGCTGGCCGAGATGGCACTCCAGCCGAGCTTCCCGGAGCGCGAAGTGGAGCGCCTGCGTGAAGAACGCCTCAACGACCTCAAGCAGACGATGGCCGACGCCAGGCGCCGCGTGGACCGGCTCTTCCCGGGCGTCATCTACGCTGCTGATGCAGCCTACGCACGGCTCATGGCCGGCTCGGAGCAGACCGTCCCCGGCCTCGACCGCGAGGCTCTTGCAGCGCGCCACGCCCGGGTCCTCCGGCCGGAGGCCTGCACGATCATCGTCTGCGGCGACCTTGACGGGGTGCCCGTCGAGGACATCGTCGCCTCGACCCTCGCCACCTGGCCGGGCCGGCCGGACGAAACCGCCCCCGTGGGATCGGCCGTCGACAGCCCGCGTCCCGGCCGACGGGTCGTGGTCGTGGACCGTCCGGGCGCACCACAATCGGAGATCCGCGTGGGCCACGTGGGCACGCGCAGGCACATCGACGACTTCCACGCGCTGGTCGTCATGAATGCGCTGCTCGGTGGGCTCTTCAACTCGAGGCTCAACCGGCTCCTGCGCGAGGAGCGCGGCTACACGTATGGCGTCCACTCGGACTTCGACATGCGCCGCGGCGCGGGGCCGTTCTCGGTGCGCTGCGCCGTCGAGACGGAGGTGACCGCGCCGGCCATCGCCGACATCGTGGCCGAGCTCGGTCGCATCCGAGAGTCGACAGTCGCGCCGGAGGAGCTGGATGCCGCCCGCGACTACCTGGTGGGTGTCTTCCCGCTGCGGTTCGAGACGTCCGCGCAGGTCGCCGGCGCGCTGGCTGGCCTGGTCATCCACGACCTGCCCGATGACGAGCTGGACCGCTACCGGCCCGCGGTGGCCGCCGTCAGCGCGGAGGACGTGCTCGCGGCCGCCCGTGCCCACATCGATCCCGAGCAGGCCTCCATCACGGTGGTGGGCGATGCCGCCCGTTTCCGGGAGGCCCTGGCATCTGCCGGCTACGGGGAGGTCGAGGTCCTGCAGGACGAGGACGTCGCGGGTGCCGTCTAGGGAGCGCCGCGACATCGCACGAGGCTGCCCCGGGCAGGCCCCGCCGCGAGGGCAGGCGCGGACATGATCGTCGTCCTAGGCCGACCCCGGGTGTACCGTCCTGAACCCGATGGCGAGCTGGCCCCCGGTGGCCTCGGCGTCGAGGTGGCCCTGGCACTCGGCCGCACGGGCGTGGCCGTCGAGCTCGTGGGCAGCGTCGGCGATGACCCGGAGGGTGATCGCGTCGTCGTGGAGCTGGGCCGGGCCGGCGTGGGACACGCCGCGTTGCTGCGCGATCCGTCGACGCGCACGCCACCCCTCGGCGAGGAGGACACCGTGCGGGGGCTCCCACGCCTCGACGCAGCCGACGTCGAGCTGGGACTGCGTTACCTTGCCGACTGCCGTGTGCTCGTGGTGACCGAAGATCTCGATCCCACGACGCGCCGAGCAGCCCTCGACGCGGGCGAGTATCACGCTGCGGCGGTGGTCATGATCGCCTCGGCCGGCAGCGTGGAACCGGACGCCCTGGGCGAGAGCGTCACGCTGCTCGAGCGCCCCGCCGCGGCCAGGCCCGATGACGACGGCGAGGACGCCGATCCGTCATCCGACGCCCGGGCTGTGGCCGCCCAGGAGGCGGTGTTCGCCGGGCTCGTGGCGGACTACGCACGACGCCTCGACCGCGGTGAGGCACCCGCGCAGGCGTTCATGGCGGCGCTGGATGGGGGCGCCTGGGAGCCGTCCGCTGACTGAGGCGTCGGAGCAACCCATCCTGGTCTGGAGCGACGCCCTGCGCGACTACGACTTCGGGCCCGGCCACCCCCTGACGCCCAGGCGCTTCGGGCCGGGCATCGACCTGCTGCGCGCGTTCGGCGCAGAACGCCTGATGGCGCCCGAGGCAGCCAGCGACATGGAGCTGGCCCGTCTCCACGTGGCGCACTACATCGAGCAGGTGCGCTCCTTCAGCGATCACCCCTGGCAGCCGCCTGCCATGGGCGTGGGCACGCCGGACGTGCCGGCCTTCCACGGCATGCACGAGGCCGCGGCGCTGGTGGCCGGTGGCTCCGTCGGGGCGGTCGATCGCATCCTGGCCGGCGACGCCGCACACGCCTTCTCGCCGGCCGGCGGCCTGCATCACGCCATGCGCACGCGTGCGGCGGGCTTCTGCATCTACAACGACGTCGCGCTGGCGGTGGCGCGAGCACGCGACGCTGGCCACCGGGTGCTCTACATCGATCTTGACGTGCACCACGGCGATGGCACGCAGACGCTCTTCTGGCACGACCCCGCCGTGCTGACCTTCTCCGTCCACGAGACCGGTCGTCGTCTCTTCCCCGGGACCGGGATGATCTACGAGACCGGTGCCGACGAGGCACCGGGCACGGCCGTGAACGTGCCGCTGGAGGAGGGCTCGGGTGACGAGTCCTGGTGGCCGGTGGTCGAGCTCATGCTGCCGGCGCTGGCGGAGGCCTTCCGGCCGACCTTCATCATCTCGCAGCACGGCTGCGACAGCCACGCTCTCGATCCCCTCGCGCACCTGCGTGTCACGACCGCCTCGTACGAGCGCGCCTGCGACCTCGTCGATGGGCTGGCGCACCGCTACGGCGAGGGACGCTGGCTGGCTACCGGTGGGGGAGGGTACGACGCCTACCGCGTGGTGCCGCGCTCGTGGGCCATCGTCTGGCTCGCCCAGGCGCACCGGGATGCGCACCGGGAGACGCCGGCTGGGTGGCGAGCGCGCTGGGCGGACGAGGCCCTCGCCTTCGGCTCCGCGTTGCCGCCGGTCGACCTCATCGACCCACCGCAGATGCTGGCGCCAGATGCGGAGAGCGTCGTGACGCGCAACCTCGATGGCGCGCGCGCATCTCTCGAGCAGGCGCTGCGCCTCCTCGCCGGGGCCGAGCAGCCGGGACGCGGGTAGCCCGTCAGCCCTCGCGCTCGTGGCGGCGCAGCATCCGGTCGGGTGCGTCGGCGGTGGGAATCGTCACGATGCGAGCCTGCTCGAAGGAGCCCACACCTGCCAGCCCGAGGAGTGTCAGCTCCTGGACGGCACCGGCGGGCATGCGCGGGTTGCCCACGGCGTTGGTGTCGATGCCTAGCGAGTGACCCTCGTGGAAGAGCGTCGGCCCGGACCACTGCGGGGTGTGACCGAAGACGACGCGGTCGATGCCGGCGGCGCGGTAGGCATCGAAGCCCGCCGACTCCCAGGGGCTGTCGAAGAAGCCGGAGCGGATCCAGAGGTGTTCGTCCGTCGTGGTGCCCAGGTCGTCAGGATGGTGGTCGGGTGGCAAGCCACCGTGCACGAAGAGGACGTCCCGCCAGCGTACCGCCTGGGGCAGGCCGGCCAGCCAGTCGAAGAGACCGGGCGCGCCGGACTCGAGGTGGGCGACCATGCGCCTTGCGTCATGGGCATCCTCGGTGCGACAGCCGAAGGAGGCCATCGTGGCGTCGCCGCCATATTCCAGCCAGGTTTCCAGCCACTCGTGGGCACCGTCGCGGATCATGAGCGGCATGGCCTCATGGTTGCCGCGGGCCAGGAGGACCGTGCCGCCAGCGCCATCGGCCTCAGCCTGCAGCCGGCGAAGCAGGGCCACGAGCCCGCGCACATCCACGCCCCGGTCGAGGTAGTCGCCGCAGCCGATCAGCGCTGTCCGCGGCGGCGCGATCCAGTGGAGCGCCTCGTCGAGGATGCCGGCGGCGCGGAGCGCGGCGAGGAGCCCGGACGTGACGCCGTGCGTGTCGCTGAACGCCCAGACCGTCCAGTCATCAGGGATGTGGGGGAGACGAGGGCGGGGCATGGCTGCAGTATCACCGCGGACGGGCGGTCCATGTCGCAGGCGATGTCGCCTCTCCCTCGGGCTCCTCTGCTGCGTCGGCCGGCCTGCCCGAGCGGGGCGTTCGGCCCTCGACCCGGCGGCGCTGCGGGCCACAGACTGCCGGCACTGGGTGCCTGTCGTGGCTGAGGCGGCAGCAGCTGGCGAAGGGGAGGGGCTGGTATGGCGGTGACGAGCACGGCAGGCGACGGTGCGGCCGCTCCTGCCGCGCCTCCGGCCATGCGCGATCGCGTCCCCATGTGGCTGGCCGTGGCCATCACCGTGGCCCTGAGCCTGCCGTTCGGGCTGTGGCTGGGCGACTACGCCGTGCCACTCTGGGCGGCCTTCATCGTCTGGGCGGAGTACTTCGTGCTGGGTGCCCGACCGGAGGCGCTGCGCCTCATCATCCCGGCCTTCTTCGTGGGCGTCCTCGGGGCGCTGGGCATCACCACGGCCAACGTCATCCTGGAGCGGCTCCTCGTCGACGCCAGCCTGGTGGCAGAGAACGATGTGGCGGCCTTCATCGCCTTCTTCGTGGGCTTCTGCGCCTTCCTGTATGCCATCCGCTG
This sequence comes from Chloroflexota bacterium, assembly GCA_041299865.1. Taxonomy (GTDB): domain Bacteria; phylum Chloroflexota; class Limnocylindria; order Limnocylindrales; family CSP1-4; genus JAFMJV01. Next base: position 416 of record JBFYUV010000294.1, on the reverse strand, counting down.
GGTGCCGCTGCCGCTCTCGACGACGGCCACCCTGCCCTTCTTCAACGGCGTCTCGCTGATGCTGGGCATCTACTTCACCGACGCCTTCCTGGCCGCCGCGCCGGCGGGCTTCGATGCCGTGCTGGAGCCGCTCGTGGCCGCCATCGGCGCCATGCTGGCCTGCCTGCTGGGCTGCTTCCTGGGCTGGTTCAACGTGCTCATCCTCTTCCGAACGCCCATCGCAGCGCCACAGGAAGCCTGAGCGAGCGGCATGGCGGAGCAGGCAGGCGGGCGAGGCAGCGGGGTGGATGCCGTCGCGCTCGCCCGGGCCTACTACCTCGACGAGCACCACCAGTTCGGCTGCGCAGAGACGGCCTACATGGTGCTCAAGGCCGCCTACGGCCTCGACGATCCCATGGACCCGGCAGCGGCCGTCG